>VBME01000148.1 GCA_005878995.1 Methanobacteriota archaeon
ATGCGTCGAGGCCCTCGAGATCGCGGAGGCCGCCGTGAAGAAGGGAAACCGCGGGGCCACGACGGACGTGGCAGTAGCGATCCTCCTCGCGGAGGCGGCGATCCGGGGTGCGAGCCTGAACTGCGCGATCAACCTCGCCTCGATCCGCGACGAGGCCTTCCGGACCCAAGCGGAGGAACGCGTCGAGGCGCTCCTGAAACGAGCCGACGCGATCGGACACGAGGCGATGGCCGTCGTCACGGGCCGGCTCTAACTAGACGAGTCGGAACGAGGCGCTCACGTGGAGCGTCTGGCAGCCGCCCCGGGCCGGGTCGCATCCCGAGAGGACTTCGATCTCGATCCGGTATTGCCCGGGTACGACCGGGGCCAAGCCGGACCCGGTCGTCTGGGTCGAGGCGGTCCAGGACCAATTCTTCGTGGACCCGGCGCCGACTTCGACGATGATCCCGAGGCACGCATGCCGTTCCACCGGCTGCCACTGTCCGTTGACATTGCGGAGGATCTGCCAAGGCGCGGTGCACGAGAGGTAAACGGGATCATGGAGCCCGTTCCGAAGGGCGAAGTGCACGGTCTCTCCGACCGCGTACGTCGTCCGGTCGACGGTCAGCGTCACCCCAGGCAGGACCACCGTCACTGCGAGGGCCACTCCGAGGACCACGACGAACGGAGCGGTCAAGGTCGCAATCGTCGCGGCAACTTTCGTCGCCATGGGGAACCGGATTCGTCCAGGTCCGGAATGTATTTTTCGACATCGTTCGGGTGTTGGCGTGCGTGGAAGTCAGAAAGGCTCAAGTCGGTCCAGGGTCTATCGTGCGCCGCGTGGAGCGAATCAAGGCGGCCCGCGGGACGACGCTCCGGTGCAAAGGCTGGCGGCAAGAGGCGATCCTGCGGATGCTCGAGAACAACCTCGAGAACGCGGAGAAGCCGGACGAGCTCATCATCTATGGGGGCACCGGGAAAGCCGCTCGGAATTGGGACGCGTTCCGTCGGATCGTCGAGACCCTCAAGAGCCTCCGCGACGACGAAACGCTCGTCGTCCAGAGCGGCAAGCCGGTCGCGGTGTTCCGGACGCAGCGCGACGCCCCGCGCGTCCTGATCGCAAACGCGCATCTCGTGCCGCGGTGGTCGAACTGGGAGACGTTCCACGAGCTCGAGAAGCTCGGCCTCACAATGTACGGTCAGATGACCGCGGGTGGCTGGTCGTACATCGGGTCCCAGGGAATTGTCCAGGGCACCTACGAGACCTTCGCGGCGTGCGCGCGGAAGCACTTCGGCGGCTCCCTGAAAGGGCGGCTGGTCCTGACGGGCGGCATGGGCGGCATGGGAGGTGCGCAGCCACTCGCGATCAAGATGAACGAGGGCGTGTGCCTCGACGTCGAGGTTGACGAAGCCCGGATCCAGCGGCGCGTCGCGAACGGATACTGCGATCGCATCGTCTACGAGCTCGACGAAGCGCTCGAGACGGTGCTTGACGCGAAAGCGAGCGGGAGGGCGCTGTCGATCGGCCTCGTCGGGAACTGTGCCGAGGTCCATCCGGAACTCGTACAACGACGCGTCCGGCCCGACATCGTAACCGACCAGACGAGCGCCCACGACCCGCTCGGCGGGTACATCCCGCGCGGGCTCACCGTCCGGCAGGCGACGGAACTCCGAGCGGACCGTCCGGACGAGTACCTTCGGCAGTCCCGGGAGTCGATCGCGATCCACGTGCGCGCGATGCTCGATTTCCTCCGCAACGGGAGCGTCGTGTTCGACTACGGCAACAACATCCGTGGCCAAGCGAAGGAGGCCGGGGTCCAAGACGCGTTCGCCTTCCAAGGGTTCGTGCCGCTGTTCATTCGTCCCCTTTTTGCAGAAGGCCGAGGGCCGTTTCGGTGGGTTGCCGTCACAGGAAACCCGGAGGACATCCTCAAGACGGACAGCGTCGTGTTGCGGGAGTTCCCGAACGACGAGACGCTCTCCCGCTGGATCCACCTCGCAGAGAAACACCTGCCGTGGGAAGGCCTTCCCGCTCGCGTATGCTGGCTGGGGTACGGAGAACGCGCGCGGTTCGGGAAGGTCATCAACCGAATGGTCGCCACGGGGGAACTGAGCGGGCCGATCGTGATCACGCGGGACCACCTCGATGCCGGGTCCGTCGCGTCTCCCTACCGCGAGACGGAGGGAATGCGGGACGGTTCCGACGCGATCGCAGACTGGCCGATCCTGAACGCCTTGCTCAACACCGCCGCAGGGGCGGACCTCGTCGCGGTCCACAACGGTGGCGGCGTCGGAATCGGATACTCGACCCACGCGGGGGCGCTGGTTGTGTGTGACGGCACCGAGGATGCGGAGCGTCGGATCGACCGCGTCTTGACGACGGACCCGGGCATGGGCGTTGTGCGCCACGCGGACGCGGGGTACGAAGAGGCCGTGCGATTCGCGGCGGAGCACGGAATTCGCATGCCGTCTCGCGAGTGACGAGATGGAACCGCAGGAGCACCCCTCCGTCGCGGTGGATGGGCTCGTCCTCCGCAGCGGCAAGCTTGTGGCGGTCCGTCGCAAGAACGAACCGTTCCGCGGCATGCCGGCCCTTCCCGGCGGATTCGTCGAGCTCGGCGAGCGGACCGAGGACGCGGTGGTCCGCGAAGTGCGGGAGGAGACGGGCCTTGCGACGAAAGTGGTCCGTCTGGTCGGCGTTTTCTCGAATCCCGGGAGGGACCCCCGAGGTCACGTCATCTCAATCGCGTACGCCCTGGAGGCCGTGAGCGGACGGCTGCGAGCCGGGAGCGATGCGGCCCAGATTGTTCGGATCGACTTAGCCGCGGTTCCACCGATGGCGTTCGACCACAACGAAATCGTCCGAGCCTGGCGCCGACCTTAGAGCTCCGCGCGGGGTCCGGCCCACGCTTTCTTCGCCGTGCCCGGAATCCAGCCGATGACGATGAGCGCGAGGGAGACCACGACCAGTAGAACGAGGCCGCTCGCACTGGTCTGAGCGCCCGCAAGCGTCCCTGCCGCAATGCCGAACGCGACGAACCGGGAGGCCATCGCCCCGAGGCCCGCGAGCAACCCGGCGCGAGAGCCCGCCGCAACGCTCACCCACAGGATCCAGGCGGCGGCGATGATCAAGAAAACGAGCGAGAGCGCATACGGAAACAAGCTCTCCGAACCGACGGACAAGACCGGGACGGAGGCGAACGCGAGGAGGAACGCGATCACAGCGAAGAGGCCCTTGAAGCCACGACCGTACCCGTAGAGCTCTCGGTAGCGGCGACCGACCTCCTCGGGGGTGCCGAGCGCCGTGAGGGAGGATCCGACGTTCCCGCCGTTCGCCGCCGTGGATTCCGCGATGTGGCTGCGGAGTTCGCGCAAGATGTCGTCTCGCACGGCGGGCTCCATCCCCGCCATGGCACGCCGAACCCGTCCGACGTAGTCCTCCGAAGGCGTCATCGGGCTCCCTCCAGCACCCGCTCCGCGCCGCGGGTCATCGCGTCCCAGATCGCCAGTGCCTCTCTCAGCGCGGTCCGCCCTCGGTCCGTGAGTCGGTAGTACTTCCTCGGCATGCCGCTCTCCGGCTCCTGCCACCGGCTCTGCACGAACCCTCGCTCCTCGAGCCGCCGGAGCGCCGGATACAGCGTCCCCTCCTTGAGGTCGAAGAACCCGTTCGACCGGTCGCGCAGTTCGTGGAGGATCTGGAACCCGTACTTCTCTTCCTTCGCGAGGAGCGCGAGGAGGCAGAGCTGGATCGAGCCCTTCTTCAGTTCCGCCGTCCACTCCGGGGAGACTTCGGGCATCCCGCGCGCCTCGTATCAGGACCTCGCTATATCGGCTTTCGGTCGCGGATCGGGGGCGCCGGTGGCCGAAGGGTTCCGACGCCGTCTTGGATCCCTCCGTGGAACGCGGTCATTCGACGCTCGCGATTTGAAGCGAAAAAGGGAAGGGGGAGGCGCTTACTTCGGGCGCCTCGCCTTCGCTCGCAGGTACAGGGCGGGACCCAAGGCAATGGCGACGACCGCCAGCTGCGCCGCGAGGATCGTCAAGGGCGTGAGGTTCACCCCGGTCGGCAGGTCGACAAGCGTCTCCGTCGAAATTGCCGGGTCGTGCACGATCGTCTGCCCCGCGGGATACACGAACGCCGCGCGGAGCCAGAACCCGAGGAAGTACGCTCCATTGTGGGAGAGCGTGAGGCGCCCACCGCCTTGGATGTTGAACGACATCGCATTAGGCTCGTTGACTCCGTCGACCGTGACATCGGTCACCCATGTGAACCGTCCGATCCGCGTGAACGCGTCATCGAGGTACACGGAATCGCGCGTGTAGAGGCGCGGGTGGGTCGGGGCGGTCTCGTTCAGGGTTGCAGGGTCCCCGAGCGTCGTGCGGTTGCCGTCGTCGGCGTGGTCGGCCTGGAACGCCTCGTGGATGAAGTCCGCGGTCCGCTCCGGAATGAAGTTTCCGAAGAGGAGGTGCGTCTCGAGGGCAAGCTTGTCCCCCGGGTACGCGAAGTCCCAGCCCGTGATGTTGTGGTCGTACTTCGCCCCCATCGCGACTGCGGGACCGGTCACGTTCTTGTACCCCTCGAACTGGACGTGGGTGATGTCATACCGGTTGCCGTCGTCCACCATGACCTTGTACCAAGGCACTCGGGCCGTCTTGTCCCGCGTGTCGACGGTCAGGTGGAAAGTGAACGCGACGTGGTTCAGCTTCCCATCACCGATTCCGGTGGGGTCCAAGACCCGGGTGTAGTTCAGATCGTTCGCCGAGACCGTAAAGTTCACGAACGTGACACCGCCCGACGTGCCGTTGGTCAGGTCGCTCAGGCTCCATGCGGCGACCAGGGTGCGTGCCTTCACGGGCACGTTTTGCGTCAGCGGCATGGGGAACAGGCTATCGACGCTCATCAGATCGAACCCGTCCGTCGTGTTCTTCTCTTGGAACTCGATGAACCGGTTCAAGCTCTGCGCCAAGACGGTGTACACCGGGATCCCACGGGTCGCGAGGTAGTCCCCGCGCGCGTCGTAAATGTCCGCACCGCCGAGGAACCGCTTGTACTCCGCGAAAATCACGATGTCATTCCGATGATTGCTCGTCCCGTAGACGACGCCGAACACGGCATCCCCCGCCTTGACCGCGACCAAGTCGCCGCCACCGAGCCGGTCCGTGACGACGGGCCCGATGATGACCGGCGTGAGGTCGCGGCCGGGGCTCGCCGCGCTCGCGGTTCCCATCAGGCCGAGCGGGACCGCAAGCATGACAGCCATCGCCAACACCGCAGCCAATGTCCGCATATTTTCAGCTCCTTTCGAGGCATCCAAGCCTCACTATGTACATAGTGACGCTATGTATTTAAGACAATCTCGACGATTCTCAGTGAGAGCCCATATACTCCAGCATCGATGGACGAAAACGGTGCCTCGACTCGTCTTGCTCGACACGAATGCGCTGCTCATGCCGTTCCAGTTCCAGGTCCACCTGGAGGCGGAGCTCCACCGCCTATTGGGCGACGTCGAAATCGCGGTGCCGAGCCCGGTCCTGTCCGAACTCACACTGATGGCCGATGACAATCGGGACGCCCGCGCCGGCGCACGCCTGGCGAAGAAGTACCGCGCGATCGAGGGACACGGTTCCGCGGACGATGCGCTCCTTGACCTCGCGGTGGCACACCGCGCCGTCGTCGTGACGAACGATCAGCCCCTCCTCGACCGGTTGAAATCCGCGGCAATCCCGCGGGTGTTCCTGCGCTCCCGGAATCATCTCGTCGCCGAAGGCGTGTAACCGGGAAAAGGAATAAGCGAGCGTCGCTCCTCTCCCGCGCGGTTGAAGCCGTACCACGTCGAGACGCTGAAAGCGATCGCCCTTCTCGGGGGGACGAAAGAGTTCGTGAACCTGTCGTCCGGGGAGCTCGGCAAGTTGATCGGCGTGAGCCAGCAGAGCGCCTCCCAGCGGATCCTCGAACTGATCCGCGAGGGCTTGGTCGCGCGAGACCTCGCGACCCGCCGGCAGCGGATCCGACTCACGCCGCGCGGGAACGATGTCGTCCGCAAGGAGTACGCCGACTACCAGCGGATTTTCGAAATCAAAGAGACGATGACGATCTCGGGGACGGTCACGAGTGGCCTCCGGGAGGGCGCGTTCTACATGCGACAGAAAGGGTACCGAGACCAGTTTCGGAAGAAGCTCTGGTTCGAGCCGTACGAGGGCACGTTGAATCTGAAGATCGCGGGTCCGGACCTCGCGAAGCTCCAGGTCCTCCAGGACAGCCCGGGGATCGAGATCTCCGGATTCGAGGCGAGCGGACGCACGTTCGGGGGCGCGAAGTGTTTCCTGGCGACGATCGGCCTTGTGGACTGCGCCGTGATCATGCCGATCCGCACCCACCACACGGACGTCCTCGAAGTGATCTCGAAGCATTTCCTCCGCGGCTCCCTCGGGCTGAAGGACGGCGACATCGTCGAACTCCTCGTGAGCCTCTGACCCGATGGGGCTACCGTGTTCGAAGGATTCATGAGCCCGAAGCGTCTTGATGCGGCGTGCGGCCCACGAGAACGGGCTGGGTGCTCCTCGCAGCTGCCATCGTAGCGGGCATCATCCTCCTATCCAGCGTCCTCGTTTTCGCACCGTCTCTTTTGTTCGGTCCGCGCAGTCCCATCTCAGGACTGACGGCGTCCGTCAGCGCTGACAAGGACGGATACCTTCCAGGAGAGCCTGTCCTAATCACGTTCACCGTCATGAACGCAGGCGATGCGGTCGCTGACGTCCGATTCGGCAGTCGATGCCTCGCCTCGTATGCAATCCACGCCCCGGATGGGTCCGCGATTTACGACTACGTGTCCCATTTCGCTTGCCTCCCAGCATTCGCGAACTTCAGTCTCCGCCCGGGCGATTCGCGGGTCTTCACATTCTCGTGGGGTCAGACATCGGATTCAGGCTTCCCGGTCTTGACCTCCCGCGCGTACCGAGTTCAGGGCTCCCTCCGGTCGATGATCCCGTCTCCAGGCCCGTCCGCGGAGACTTCGATTTTCGTCATGGGAGGCGCAACAGAACCGAACCTCGCATTCACTGCCCAGATGGACCAGGCGGTCTACGATCCAGGGAATTTGGCGAAGGTCAGTGTAACCCTGACAAATATCGGGCTGAACGCGGTCACGATGCACTTCGCCAACCCGTGTTTCGCGCAGTTCGTCGTGCTCGATCCGACGGGTGAAGCGGTGTACAACTCGTCGAAGTGGTGGGGCTGCATCCAAGTCCTCGCGGACGTGACGCTCGCGCCGGGGGAATCTCGGAGCCATGTGTTCCCTTGGAACCTGTCAAGCGATACGGGCGAGCCACTTCCCGGGGGACACGAATACCGTGTCGTGCCGTCGTTCTTATGGGTCTACGCGTCCTCATATCAGAGGTTCGTGTCCCGCACGGATGTCGCCACCTTCACACTGACGGGTTCCACGTCTAGCTTCGGTACCTAGAATCGTCGCTCGACGTGGCGCAGAACACTCTCGAAGATGGCCTTCCCGTCGCCGTACATCGGGTCTCCGTCCGTCCGCCGAGTCCAGTCCGGGTGCAGGTGCCGGAAGAAGCAGCGCTCCGGGTGCGGCTGCACGCCGAAGACGTTCCCTTCCCGATTGCAGAGCCCCGCGATGTTGAACGTCGTCCCGCTCGGGTTCCACGGATACCCCGCATACTTCCCCCGGTCGTCCACGAACCGGAAGACGACCTGATCGTTGTCGATCAGTTCCTTCAGGATCCGCTTCTCCCGGTCGGCGGGGAAGAGGAGCTTGCCCTCGGCATGCGCGGAAATGAACGTGACGACCTGACCTTTTTTCAGGGTCCGGGTGAAGGCGCAGGACCCGCCGTTCTCCAGACGGAGGAGGCTCGGCCGGCACTCGTAATGGCTTGAGTCGTTCGTCGCGAGGACCGCCTCCGGGGCGTCGGTCATCACGCCGCCGAGGGCCGGGAGAAGACCCGCCTCGACGAGGACCTGGAAGCCGTTGCACACGCCGAAAACAGGCTTGCCGGCCTTCACGAATCCAACGAGGTCCTTCGCGAGCTTCGACCGAATACGGGCCGCGAAGATCGTCCCCGCACGGACGTAATCGCCCGCCGCGAAACCCCCCGGAATCATGAGGATATCGTAGTCGTCGACGTCGCGCCGCAACTCCGCAGGCGCGTCGCCCGTCAGCTGCTTCAGGTGGACCTTCTCCGCCTGCGCCCCCAGATGGCGGAAGTAGGCCACGGACTCGTCCTCGCAGTTCGTGCCCTCGATATAGACGACCGCGACCCGGATGTTCGAACGCTTCACGAGACCACCACCTGCTTCGGGATCGCCTCGCCCCACGCCTTCCGCATGCCCGGGATCGCGAGGGAGGTCCAGTGGCGGCCGCGTCCCAGGTGCAAGGACCGTCCGCCGGTCGTGCCAAGGTAGGTCGTCGGGATTCCTTCCATCACATGGGTGAATGCCTCGTACCGGTCCTTGGGGACTTCCGTGAGCCAGCGGCCGTTCGACTCGGAGAAGAGTTGCACGTCCCAGCGCATCGGGTCCATCGCGGTTGTCTTCAGATCCGCGCCGACGTCCCCTCCGAGACACATCTCCGCGGCCGCGATCGCGAGACCTCCGTGGCTCAGGTCATGCGCTGCGGCCACCGTGCCGGCCCGGATGGCGCGAAGGAGATGGTCCATCGACGCCCGTATGCCCAAGGGATCCACCGACGGAACGGGCCCGGTGCCGCCCCGAAGGCGCAAGTACTCGGACCCGCCGAGCTCGGCCTGAGTCGACCCAACCAGCACGACCGGATCGCCCGCTCGCTTGAAATCCGAGGTCACGCACTTCCGCAGGTCCTCGACGATTCCAACGCCCAGGACGACCGGCGTCGGAGGACATGGGCCTCGAGTCGATTCGTTGTAGAACGATACGTTCCCGGAGGGGATTGGAATTCCGAGTGCCTTCGCCGTTGTGCCGATTCCCCGCACCGCCTCGCGGAAATACCAGAGACGGTCCGGCTTCTCCGGGTTGCCGAAGTTCAAGCAGTTCGTCAGCGAATGTGGGTTCGCCCCGACGGCGACCAAGTTCCGGCACACTTCATCGACGGCCGTCGCCCCACCGAGATACGGATCGATCGCCGTGAATTGGGGCGTCGAAGCGACCGCGATCGCGAGCGCCCGCCACGAGTCGATCCGAGGCCGGATCACGGAAGCGTCTCCATGGGCCGCCTTCCCCACGACCCCCTGGAGGGGCTTCAGCACCGTCGAGGCGCGGACCTCGTGATCGTACTGACGAATCACGTATTCCTTCGATGCGATGTTCGGGGCGCGAAGGAGATCGAGGATCGTCGTCCGGTAATCGCGGGGCTCCCGAGGCAGCTTGAGATCCTGACTTGGGAGGGACGAAGGCGGACTCCATGATCGGGAGTATTCCGGCCCGCCGGTGTAGAACGGCAAGTCCATCTCGAGGACGACGGCCCCGTCGTAGCGGACGCGGCAGATCTTCTCCGGGATGACCCGCCCGATTACCGTCGCCGGGACATCGAAAAGGTCGAAGATTCGAAGAACCGGCTCGACATTTTCCGGCCGGACCGCGAGCATCATCCGCTCTTGGCTCTCCGAGACCCAGATCTCCCACGGCACGAGCCCCTCCTCCTTCAGCAACACCTTCTCGAGGTCCACCTCCGCGCCGAAGCCGCCCGCGAGGGCCATCTCGCCGATGACGCAAGACAGGCCTCCGCCCCCGAGGTCCTTGAGGCCGTCGAGGAGCCCGGCTTGCGCGGACTCGACGCACGCGTGGATCAGCGGCTCTTTTAGGATCGGATCGCCGAGCTGGACCGCGCCGCCCTCCCACGCCTCGACCGACTTGTCCGTCAGGTCGACGCTCGCGTACGTCACCCCGTGAATTCCGTCGCGCCCGGTCCGGCCCCCGGCGAGGATGAAGACGTCCCGATCGGAGCCCACCCGGTTCCGGACAATCTGGGATTTCTTCCCGAAGCCGACGCACGCCACGTTGACGACGACGTTGCCGAGGTACCCCTCGTCGAAGACGATGCATCCGGCGACGGTCGGGATCCCGACGCGATTCCCGTAATCGCGGATTCCCGCGACGACCCCGCCGAAGAGGTATTTCGGATGCTTCGTCCCCCGCGGCAGTTTCTCCGTCGGAATGTCGAGGGGCCCGAAGTGAAGCGGGTCCGCGAGGGCGATCGGCTGGGCGCCCATCGCAAGGACGTCCCGCAGGATCCCGCCGATCCCCGTGCTCGCCCCTCCGTACGGCTCGATCGCGGACGGATGGTTGTGGCTCTCGATCCGGAGTGCGTACGCGTGGTCCTCGTCGAACTCGACGACGCCGGCGTCGCCCCGGTCGATCACGTACGGCGCCTGCACCGGGAAGATGAACTCCTTGAGGAACACCTTCGAGGACTTGTAGCAACAGTGCTCGGACCAGGCCTGGCCCAAACTCTGGAGTTCGACGTCGGTCGGGTCCCGGCCGATCCCGCGGAAGTAGGATTGGATACGCCCCATTTCATCGACGCTGAGCGCCAAGCCCATCGAATCGCTGATCCGCGAGAGCTCCCTCGGCGAGGCATCCTTCAGGATGACGTCATGCAAAGGGAACGGGAGGGGCCGTCGCCGGATCCGCTCGCCCAACCCGTCGCCTCATCGCAGACAGCCGCCCGCGATACATTATGCTTCTCATCCTTCAGAGAATGTTCAAGTAGGCCGAGTCCCCCATGCGGGCGCGCATGCAACGTCCGTTTCGCGAGCGCCTCGCATCCGTCCCGGTCGTGTTGGAGATCGTCCCGCCGGGGAGGAGGGCGAGCGAGAAGGCGGTCACGTCCTTCGTCGATCGACTGCGGGAGGCGATGCTCTCCCTCCGGACTCTCGACGCAATCAACATCCCAGAGGTCCTCGATGAGAACCACGCGGGCCAGCCGTTCTATCGCGACATGGATCCGCGCGTCTTCGCGACGCTCCTGGGCGGTGACCTGCCCGCCGACACAATCGCGAACAAGGTCGTCGCCCACGTGCCGTCGCCGACCGCGCTCCGCCGGTGGATTCGCGAGTCGCTCGAGCGGTACCGCCTCCGAAACTTCGTGTTCGTCGGAGGGAACAGCAGCTGGGTGCGCTATCCGGGTCCAACTGTCATCGAAGCGAACAAGATCCTTCGCGGTTCGACCCGCGGCCGGGACGACGTCTCCCTCGGGAACATCACGATCCCGGAGCGGGACCACGAGGTGGACCGCCTCGTCGACAAAACGCGCGCGGGGTGCGACTTCTTCTCGACCCAGGTTCTCTTCGAGGCGGAGCCTATGGCGACGGTCCTCCGGGCGTACGGGAGGCGATGCGCGGCCCAAGGCCTGAAGCCCGCGACGGTCCTGTTGAGCTTCGCGCCCGTCTCCGACTACGCGGACCTCGAGTTCCTCGTGTGGCTGGGGGCCACCGTTTCGCCGCGGACCGAGGAGGCGCTCCTCCCGGCTAAGAACGTGGCGCCGGGCCAGGCGTCCCTCGAGGTCGCGCGCACCCTGTGGTCCCACCTCTCCGCCGCCGCGGCGCAGTCGAGGCCGCCCGTGCCGCTCGGCGTGAACATCGAGGAGGTCTCCGCTCACAACTTCGACCTCGCGGTCCAGATGACCCGCGAATTCCCGGCGTGGCAGGGCAAGGAAGTTCCGCGGTCGGGCGATGTTTAAATAGCCAGCCGAGTGTTTGCGCGCCGAGCATTTAGCGGGGTCGTCGCCCGACTCGCTTCGGAGGTTTGTGGGTGGGCAAAGAGAACCGGGACGAATGGATTGTGAAATGCCCGAAGTGCGGCCGGATCCGCGAGTCGTGCCGCCACATCTCCCGGGATGACGTTCGCCGAATCCTCCGCCTCCTCGATGCCGGCGTCGAGGTCTACCAAGCCGACGACGATCGGGAGCCGCCGGAGTCCCACGTCCATGAGCCGCCGCGACCCGTGGCCCAAGCGGTCCAACCGCGTTTCACGCTCAAAGACATCGTCCTGGCGGAGACGACCCGAGAAGGATTGCTCGACGCGCTCACGGAACTCCGCCACAAGGGCCTGATGTACCGCCGCTGGGGGCTCAAGAAGGTCCTGAAGAAGACGAAGGGGCTCACGCTCCTGTTCGCCGGACCCCCCGGGACGGGCAAGACGATGGCGGCCGAGGCGATTGCGAGCGAACTCGGGCGACCGTTGCACGTGGTGAACTACGCCCAGCTCGAGAACATGTGGGTCGGGGAGACGGAGAAGAACATCGAGCACGTGTTCCACACGGCGCTCGACGCCGGCGCGGTCCTGTTCTTCGACGAGGCCGACGCGGTGTTCCAGCGGCGGAGCTACATGGCGACGCCTTGGATGAACCGGGACGTCAACGTCCTCCTCGCGCAGATGGAGAACTACCCCGGAGTCATCGTCCTGGCCACGAACCTGGCGAAGGTGATGGACCGCGCCCTCGACCGGCGGATTGACATCGCGGTCGAATTCCCGATGCCGGACGCCCCGATGCGCCGCATGATCTACGAGCATCTGGTTCCCAAAGAAGCGCCGCTCGCCAAAGGCGTCGACTTCGAAAGTCTCGCTCAGAAGTACGCGCTCAGCGGCGGTTCGATCCTCAACGTGGTTCGCCAGGCGATGCGGACATCGCTGCGCCGCGGGAAGCGGCATCGCATCACGATGGACGACTTCATCCGTGCGGCCGACCGCGAGGTGAAGAAGTCTCTCTTGACGTCCGCGGACCACCTGCAGGCCCCGCCTCGCCGCGAGCGCATCGGTGGATACGCCTGAGGCATCGTCCATCCGTCGAGAGACGGACGACCGTCGTCGTTCGTACCTCTACTTAGAGGTATGAAGTCCGTTCGGCTCGCTCCCGTTGTCGCGTGGCGCCTCATCGTTCGATCGAGATCGCATAGTCGTGGATTACGGGATTCGCCAAAAGTCGGCGGCACATCTCCTCCACTTGCTTACGGGCAGCTTTCGCGTCCGTCCCTTCCAGTTCGATCAGGAATAGCTTCGAGCTGCGTACTCTTCGAACGTCCGAGAATCCGAGGAGCTTTAGGGCTTTGTGAACGTTGTCCCCTTCCGGGTCCGTGACGCCTTTCTTCAGATGGATTTCCACTCGGACCTGGACCATGGCCTCGCCCCGCCGACGCGGGCATCGGCTCCCCGTTCTTAGCCCTTTTTGGCCGCGGGCCGGAGATGGTCCCGGAAGAGCGGGAACCGCGAAGACGGCTGGACCTCGACCGTTCCCTGCCCCGTGACCAGCTCGATGAGGCCTTTTGCTGCAAGCGACCGCACCGCGGCGTGGGCCGTCCGCCGTGCCAGTCCCCGCGCGGAAGCCGTCGCGACCAAACGATCATACAGGACGGGCCGTCGTAGCAGGTCGGCAACCGCGCGCTCCGCGGGGGAGAACGCTTCCTCGAGCCGTATGCCGCGAAGGACCGGAAGGCGCACCGGATCGGGGTCGCAGTACCACGCCTCAATGCCTTCCTGAAACGCGGCGAGGATCGCGGCGTTCGTCAAGGTTTTCGGTCCACCGCTCGCACTGATCCGGACGGGGCCATCGCGGGATGCCTGCGCGATCGTCTCGCGAATCGATGCGAGAGACGCCGCGAGATCGAACGGCTTGACGCCGACGGCTTGGAGGTCCGGCTCCAGTGCCTTGAGTCGCCGGAACCCGGGAGATCGGAACGTGTCCCGACCCGCGACGACGACCAAGCGATCGTACGGCATGAGCCGCAACGCCGGGAGGACGTGACGCTCGTCGAACCCCATCGTCGCGATCAACGTCCGATCGGACACGCGGTCACCCGACGAGCAGTTCCATCGCGGGGGCGGGCTTCACGATCAAGCGTCGCGCGTCGTTCGGGTCCTCACGGCGCTCGATGGCCCCTTTTTCCTCGAGCTCGCGGAGGTGGTGGTTCATCGTGGCCTTGTGGACGCCGAGCGCCCGCGCCAACGCCGTCTCCGTGAAATCCTTCTCCCGGTTCTTCACGAGGAACCCTAGGACCTCCCGCTGCCGTGGGGTGAGACCTTCTCCGTACGTGATCCGGAGGAGCGGGAGCGGGATTTCGCGGTACGTCTCGTCGTGGACATAGGTCGCGGGGATGCCTTCGAGGATACACACGAGGAGCGCGGCGCTGCTCATCAGCCGAGTCCCGCCCGCGATGTTGAACCGCAGCTCCGCCCCGGCGGCCCGCTCCTTCCGGACGTCCCCGCGGATCTGGCTTGCGACCTGGAGCAAGTCGTACGCGTCGGTGACCTCGGCCGCGCTCGCCGGGACACCCAGGGACCGGCAGAACTCGATCACCTTCGACCGAGCGTCTCGGCTCTTCACGTGGTCGCTGTGGTAGAACTGCACCCGCTCGAGATTCTCCGTCGAGCGAATCGTGGGGACGAGGCTTTGCGGCCTCCACCCGAGCGTGCCGAACAAGACCGTCATCGTGTCTGGACCGGGTCAGTCCATGCCGACGATAAGAAGATTGTTCTGTCGAATGTCTTCTGGCCTCGGTCGAAACCATTTTATCGACCTCCTCAGATGAATGCCGCGGAAGGGTTGTCCATGCCAACGGACTATCAGGGCGAACAAACGTTGCTGGTGACGCGACCGACGCGGCTCATCGCCCTTCGGTACTGGACGGCCATGGTCCTCGCGTTGATCGTCGCCGGCGTCCTCTTCTTCCAGGTCCCCTGGCGGTTCGTCTCGCTCGGGAACCCCGCTCTCGCCGGCGTGCCCATGAGCTCGATTGTCGCGGCCTTCTTCGTGTTCCTCGCGTTCCTTGCCTTCGTTATGGCCGAGCTGAAGCGCCGGACGACGCGGTACATCATCACAGACAACAAGATCATCCGCGAAGACGGAATTCTCAACAAAAACACCGAGATGATCCCGTACACGCAGCTCGAGCGCGTGGACCTTCACCAGACCCTCGGCCAGCGTCTCCTGAAGATCGGGACGATCGTCGTGGACACCGGGGATGACGTCCTGAACATCGACATGGTCCGCCACCCGGCGAGAGTTCAGGAGCTGTTGAGCGCCCGCTTGGGCCGAAGGGCTTGGGCCGGCCAGCAACCGCCGCCGCAAACGCGCTAAGGCCGCGTCTCACTGGTTCCACGGCAGGAGGAGTCGGGCCTCCCGCGTTCCGACGACATCCCAGGATCCCGGTACGCCGTCGGGCTCCCCTTCGACCCAGAACCCGCCGATCGTCATGTCGTAGCCATGGGTGGCGTCGAGGGCGACGGAGCAGCCGAGCTTCCGGCGGTACTGGCGGGCCGTCCAGCCGATCTCGTGCTGCCGCGACCACTCGCGGCGCTTGAGGGCCATGACGACCTCCAGCCACTGGACGCGTTCCTCGGGCCGATCTCGCGAGAGCCGGCGCAGCTCGTCCGCGACGTAGTCGAGATCCGTGGAGGAGAGGCTCGCAGCCCCGTCGTCCCCGGTGTGGCTGTGGAAGCCGCCCAACACCGCGTAGCCCACGTCCAAGTTCTCGATCGCCCCGCGCGCCCGCTTGAACGCCTTCTCGTTCCCGTGGCTGACCCAGTTCGGCTTGCGGTCCTCGGTCTGCAGCGGATAGGCCGCCCGCAGGACGGTGACCTCGCGGGGTCGCTGCCGGACGAGCCGCGTCCTTCGATTGCCGACGAGGAACCCGTTCGTCTCCCGGTTGTACGCCTCGACGGCGGATGCGACGAGGCCGACGAAACAGCCCCGTTCGATGACGATGTCGTCCATGGCCCAGACCCCCCGCGGTGGGCGGGGGACACGCCGGGCGGCGTATAAGAAAGTACGGTCCGAGCGCTGGTGCTCGGTTAGAATCTTTCTCTGACGGTCTCATCTCGATGTCACGCCCACCGAGGCCCGAAAGGCAAAATACGGTCCCGAGGATACGCGCCTCCGCGGGATGAAGCACTTCGCGACGGAACTCCGTGGGAAGACCGTGATGACGGAAGACGGGCAAATCCTCGGCGTGCTCTCGGACTTCGTCTTTGAGACGAAGACCGGGCGGATCCATTCCCTCCTGGTGCAGCCCACGGAGAGCATCGAGACGCGGCTCTTCAAGACGGACCCGGAGGGCCGCATCATTCTGAACTTCCGCTCGATGAAGGCCGTGAAGGACGTGATCGTGACGCAGCTCGCGGAGTAACCGCGGTGGTGAGGCCTGGGCCGTGGCGAAACTCACGTTCTACGGCGGCGTCGCGGAAATCGGCGGGAACAAGATCCTCGTCGAAGACCGCGACGCGCGAGTCTGGCTCGACATGGGCGCCCCGTTCGACCTCGGCGAGGAATATTTCGTCGAGTTCCTCCAGGCGCGCGACCGGTTCGGCCTGCGGGACTATTTCTCGCTCGACCTCTTGGCCCGGATCCCGGGCCTGTATTCCGCGGACGCCCTCGACCCGACCGACATGCCGTGGGAGCCGCCCGCCTTCTCGGCGATCTTCATCACCCACGTTCACTACGACCACACGCAGCACCTGCGGTTCGTCGACCCGAACATCCCGGTCCACATGGGAGAGGGGGCGCGAACGATCCTCGAGTCGCTCGACACGACGGCGCGGGCGCCGTTCCTGAGGCTCGGGGCTCACGCGTACGCGACGTTCCGTTCCGGCCAGGCCACCACCGCGGATTCTCTCGAAATCGAGCCGATCCACGTCGACCACAGCGCGCCCGCCGCGTACGGCTACCTGGTCCACACGAGCGAAGGGACGATCGCCTACACCGGCGACCTTCGGCACCATGGCCCGAAGAAAGCCCTCACCGAGGACTTCATCGCCGCCGCGACGGCGGCAAAGCCCGTCGTCTTGATCACCGAAGGCACGCGCGTGACGCCGGACGATCCGCGGGGGAGCCTCACGGAGGCCGACGTGAAGGACGGGGCGATTCGCCTCCTGACGCCCCTCAAAGACAAGCTCGCCGTGGTCACGTTCCCGGGACGCGATGTGGACCGGATCCGAACGTTCTTTGAGGCCGCGAAAGCGGTCGGACGTCGGTTTGTCGTGAACGCGAAGACCGCTCATCTCCTCCTCACCCTGCAGAAGGACACCCACATCGACGTGCCCGACGTCACGAGGGAGGACGACCTCCTCTTGTACGACCGACTCCTCCGGAAGATCGATCCCTGGGAGAAAGACCTGCAGGCGAAGCTGAAGGGACGCGTCGTGACGGCGGAGGAGATCGCCGCGAAGCCCTCGGAGTTCCTCGTGCAGCTCGACTTCTGGCATCTGCCGGAGCTCGTGGACCTTCAGCCGCCACCCGGGTCCCCGTTCATCCACTCGAAGAGTGAGCCGTTTGACGAGGACGATGTGAACGACGCGGTCCTCCAGAAGTGGCTGGAGCGGTTCGGCCTGCAGCGGCACCAGCTACACGCCTCCGGGCACTTGAGCGAAAGGGAAGTCGCCGAGATGATCCAGACGATCGACGCGAAAACGGTGATGCCGGTCCACACGGAATACCCGGAGCGATTTAGCCGGCTCGCCCGCCGGGTCGTGCAGCCGCTGGTCCGGCAACCGATGGAAGTCGGCTGAGCGATCCAAGCCGACGGCCCTAGAACCCCTCAAGGACTTTGCGGGCGAACGTCAAGTATCCCGTGTGCCCGAGCGGCGCGAAGGAAGGACGGACACCGACGTCACGAACCTCCATGTGACGCTCAATCAACTCAATCGTATAGACGTCGACGAAGGGCCGGGCCCGAATCGCGGCCACGGTCTCCTTCACCTGCTCCATGTTGGGCGAGAAGCAAGCAAGATGCCCGCACGGACGGAGCGCATCCCAGGCCGCTTGGACGGCGGCCCACGGATCCGGGATGTCCAAGACGACCGCGTCGAGGTCCACTTCGTTGATGCCGAGGCGCACGTCCCCCGTCCGGAACTCAATCCGGGCCGCCAAGCCGGCCCTCGCCGCGTTCGAGCGAGCCATTTCGAGGAATTCCTCGCGAACGTCGTACGAAACGACGCGACCCTCCCGACCCACCGCGCTGGCAAGGACCACGCTCAGGGCTCCGGACCCGGATCCTGCCTCAACGACGTGGGCCCCCGGGCCGATATCCGCCGCGAACAGGATCGCCGCGAGGTCCTTGTCCGTGAGCACTTGGGCTCGACGCGCGATCGTCTCGGCAAGATCGCGAGCGCTCGGTCGCAGCACAATGACGGATGCGCCGCCCACCTTCACGCGTCGGCCGAGCGACTCGCGCAACGTTTTCGTCGCGAAGACCCCGAGGCCCGGCGCCTGAACCGTGTCGCCGGCGAGCGGGACGAGGGTCTTCCGTCCTCGCCGGTCGAGGAGCACGACCGCTTCGAGAATCGCAGGGGACGGCAGACTGGTTCGAGACACGCCTCGTAATCCGCGAACTCTTATATGCTGAATTCCCGATGGCGCGAGGACGGCGGGAGGAGCGCCTGGGTGGTTGTCCAGTTCCTTTTTAACGGCCTCGTCCAGGCGTCCCTCGTGATCCTCGGCGCAATCGGCATCAACCTCTTGTACGGCGTCAAGAAGTTCGCGAACTTCGCGCACGGGGACATGATGAC
Organism: Methanobacteriota archaeon; assembly: GCA_005878995.1. The sequence continues at coordinate 18,467 of VBME01000148.1, forward strand.
GCTCGGGGCCTACTTCACCCTGGTCTTCTTCGGCCTCACGCACGACCTGGTGGTCGGTGCGTTTTACGCGGTCTTTGTCGTGGCATTGGTCGGCCTCACACAGGAGATCCTGATCTACGCGCAACTGGAGAACCGAGGTCCCGTCGCGCCCCTCGTTGCGTCGATCGGCGTGGCGCTGGTGTTGCAGAACAGCATCACATTCTGGTTCGGCCCCGCGTTCCTCAGCTTCGGCATCCGGTATCCGGACAACTGGGTCCTCCTCGGCGGAGCGATCAGCACGAACCCGATCCGGGACCTCGTCCCGATGGCCGTCGCGGCATCGGCGACCGCTGCGACCGTCGTCCTGCTGAAGTACACGAAGCTGGGGAAGGCGATGCGAGCGACCGCGGACAACCGGGACCTCGCGCGGGTGAGCGGCGTGAACACGCGGTTCGTGTACTGGATGACCTGGATTCTTGCGGGCGTCCTCGCATCGTTGAGTGGATCGATCTTGGGAGTGGCCGCCGGCGCGCTCGGTCCGAGCATGGGCGCGACCCTCCTCCTAACGATGTTCGCGGCGGTGATTGTCGGCGGGATCGGATCCACCTGGGGCGCGATTCTCGGTTCCCTGGTCGTGGGGTTGGCCCAATCCCTCTTCTTCCTCTTCTCCCTGTTGACCGGGGTCGACCCGCGGTGGCAACTCGCAGTCCCGTTCGCACTCCTCGTAGCCACCCTGCTCGTCAAGCCGACCGGACTGGTGGGCCGGCCAATCGGGGGCGAGATTCGGCCTTTGAGGATCGAGATCGCGGAGATGTTGAAAGGAATTCGAAGGGGCTTGTTCTAAGTTGGTCGACCTCACGAACCTGGTAACCGACCTGAGCCGATCGTGGATTGCGCTGGCCTTCGTCTATGCGGTCGCCGCCATCGGACTGAACCTGCAATGGGGCCACACGGGACTGTTCAACGCCGGAATTGCCGGATTCTTCGCGATCGGGGCCTACGTCGCCGCGATCGTCTCGACGCAGTCCCTTGGTCCGGGACCCGGCGGCCCCGGGCATGCGGGGCTGATCGCCCTGTTTGCCTTTCCGTTCGGAGTCCAGATCGCGTTCGTCGTCGGCGGCCTCGCGGCGATGGTCGTCTGCGGCCTCATCGGCTTGCTGATTGCGATCCCGACCCTCCGGTTGCGCGCAGACTACCTCGCGATCGCGACCTTGGCTCTTTCGGCGATCGCGGTTGAGTCCATCCGAAATTGGGATTCCGTCACCGGCGGGGTGTACGGAATCCTTGGGGTCCCGAGGCCATTGGAATTTGGCCAGGACATCTGGAGGACGGAACTCGCGTACGCGCTCACCGTCGGGCTCATCGTGCTGATCGTATTCGTCCTCATGGAACGGGCGACCCGAGCTCCCTGGGGTCGAACCCTGAAGGCGGTTCGGGAGGACGAGGATGCCGCCCTGGCGCTCGGCAAGAACACGTACTTCCTGAAGCTCCAGGCGTTCGTGTTCGGCGCGGCCCTCATGGGAGGCGCCGGTGCGCTGTTCGCCACGCTGCTGCGGGTCGCCGTGCCGGATTCGTTTACGCCGGCCCTGACGTTCACCATCTGGACCATCGTCATCGTCGGCGGGAGCGGGAACAACAAAGGCGTCATCCTGGGGGCGGTCGCCTTGACGTTCCTTGAGTACTTCACCGTCCGAGCAAAGGACTGGTTCACGCTAACCTCCTATTGGAGCATCCGGATCTTCTACGTCCGGCTCATGGCACTCGGGATTCTGCTCATCCTTCTCATCCTGTTCCGCCCCGCGGGACTCCTTCCGGAGCCGCTCAAGGCAACGAAGAAGCCGCGAATCCTCATCGGGAGCGGCTGACGTCGTGGACCTCCTGGCCGTCGAACGGGTCTCGAAGGCGTTTGGCGGGATCCAGGCGGTTGATGAATGCAGTATCCGCGTCGACGCTGGCAGCATCGTCGGCCTGATCGGGCCGAACGGCGCGGGGAAGTCGACCCTCTTCAATCTCGTGATCGGCACGTACGCGCCGGACGCGGGACGGATCGTCTTTCGCGGTGAGCGAATTGACGGCCTGCCTCCCTACGAGATTGTAGAGCGAGGGCTCGCGAAGACGTTCCAGATCCCCCGCGAGTTTCGGTCCCTCACGGTCCTCGAGAACGTCATGGTCAGCGCACGGGGCGAGCCCGGGGAGAGTCCGGTCCTTTCTCTCATTGGCCTCTCGCGGGTATGGAGGCGCGAGCGGGAGCTGGAGACCCGGTCGCGGCAGCTGTTGTCCCTCGTCGGGCTCCTGGAGTTGGCGGAGGAACCGGCGAGGAACCTGTCTGGCGGCCAGAAGAAACTCTTGGAGCTCGCAAGGGTCCTTGTGATGGAGCCGTCGCTCATCCTCCTCGACGAGCCCGTGGCCGGCGTGAACCCGACGCTGAGCCTCAAGATCCTCTCCCTGATCGAGAGCCTCCGTGGGACCGGCAAGACGTTCTTTCTGATCGAGCATGACATGGACGTCATCTTCAATCGATGCGACCGCGTCATCGTGATGCATCAGGGGCGCGTCATCGCGGAAGGGAAGCCGGCGGAGGTCCGCGCGATGCCGGCGGTGATCGAATCGTACCTGGGAGGCTAGGTTGGCGCTCCTGGAGGCCCGTGACCTGACGGTCGGGTACAGCGAGGTCCCGATCCTCCGGGGGGTGGGGCTTTTCCTCGAGCCGAACGAAATTGTGGCGGTCGTCGGGCCGAACGGCGCGGGGAAATCGACCCTGATTAAGGCCATCTTCGGGGTCCTCAAGCCGCTCTCGGGGTCCGTGACGCTCGAGGGGCGCGACATCACAGGATGGGCTCCGGAATCGATTGTCGCGCTGGGGATGAGCTACGTGCCCCAGGTCAGCAACGTCTTTCGCACGCTGACGGTGCGAGAGAACCTGGAAATGGGAGCGTACATCCTGAACTACGGGCCGTCGGGTGCCATCGGCGCCGGAAGCGCCGTCGTCGGGGATCGGATCGCGCGGGCGCTGAGACTGATGAGGTCGCGCATTCGAGCGCTGGTCGGCCGTCCGCCCAGACCGACTCGAGTCGGTCCTCGCCGTCCGCGCTACTATTCCGCAAAGCGGCTCGATCCGGGCGCCATCGAATCGAGGATTGAGGAAATCCTCCGCCTGTTCCCGGACCTGCGCACACGGCTCCGGGAACGCACCGGAAACCTGAGCGGGGGGCAGCAGCAGATGGTCGCGATTGCGCGGGCCTTGATCTTGAAACCGAAGATCCTGCTCATTGATGAGCCGTCGGCCGGCCTCGCGCCCAAGCTGGTCGACGCGCTCTTCCTGCAAATCGCGGCCGTAAACAAGGCGGGGACCGCCATCGTGCTCGTCGAGCAGAACGCCCGGAAGGCGCTGCAGATGGCCCACCGTGGGTACGTACTCGAGGCCGGACGGAATCGGCTCACGGACCGCTCGGATCGGATCCTTGCCAACCCCGAGATTGGGCAAATGTTCCTGGGCGGAGCTCGCGCTACAACTAGTGACTCGCCCGAGCGTCCCGGCTAGCGCGATGCCGCTACGAACTCCGTAGGCCGCCACGTTGCCGTTGGAATGTATGCCGTGCCGGCTCCCGGCGTGAACAGGGTCTGCAGGATCGAGTTCGCGTCGACCTGAGTCGGGTCTACCGGGAACGCGACGATCCGAAGGACCGTGCCCCCGCGGGCCCGGAAGTCCGCCGCGAAGACGCTCGACAGCCCCCGCCCGTACGCGTTGTCCACATACAGGATCGACATCGTCCGCCAGCCCCGGTGCGTGAACGCATACCAGCTGGCAGCCTTCCCTTGGAGAGCGTCCGAAGGGGCCGTTCGCCAGAACTGATCCGTCGTATCGGAGGTCGTGAACACCGGAGAGGTCGAGGAACTCGAAATCTCGATGATCCCGGCCGGTGCGATCACGGCAAACGCAGCGAGCGAAGCGCCCGAGGAGGTGGCTCCGATGAGCGCCTTGACACTATCGAGGGTCACGAGCTTCGTCGCCGCGGAACCGGCTGTCGTCGGGTTCGTTCCGTCGTCCTCGTGGAACAGCTGGAGGTTGTAGTTCGTCCCGGCAACGGTGATTCCACCGGCCGAGTTCACGTCGGCGGCCGCGAGGATCGTTCCGTTCTGCTGGTCGGGTCCGAAGTCTTTCAGGGCGCCCGTCAGGTCGAACAACGTGCCAATCGGGAGGTTCGTCGCCGCGGCGGCGGGCCCGCTGGGGACCGCGCTCGCGTGGATGGTTGCCGAATGGACACTGGAGGTCGTCCACGTTCCCTCGGGGATGAACAACTTCTGGTTGATCCCGGCGCTCGCGTTCACGCTCCAAGCCTCGTAGTCGCTGCCGACTTCGCCGTACTGGTCGAAGTTGATGGCACCCGAGGCACCCTGGTAGTCGACGTCGTTCCCGGCCGTAATGTTGGCGAGCGCCTTTGCCCACTCGCCAGGACGAATCGCCACACCGGGCGGATTCGAAACCGCCCGCAGCGCCGCCTTGAACGCCGACGAGTTCGTGTCGGTGGTCTGGGCCTTCTGGAACGCCATCGCGAGGACGAACATCGCGTCGTAGGAGTTCGGCCCGTACAGCTTCGGCGCCCGGCCGAACATGGCCTGGTATTCCGCATTAAAGAGGCCCGATGACGTGTTGTAATCCGACGACATCGGCGGGACTGGAGCGGTGCCTTCGATTGTCGTGACATCGACTCCCGCGGTCTTCAGTCGACCGATGAAGCTCGTGTCGAGCAGCCCTTCCGAATAGAGCCACGCGGCCGGCCACTGGGCTCGATTGTTCCACCACGTCGGGATGAGCTTGTCTCCCTCGCCGGGGTATCCGACGAAGAAGATCGCCTGCGGCTTTGCGCCGGCGAAGAGGCCACCCAACAGGGCCGCCGCCACCACGATGACGACTACGACGATGACCGCAATCGCAATCCACAACGCTCTCCGCTTCGGGGCGGCTTTTGCCATCTCCGGCGCGGGTGGTTTCTGCTCCTCCATAAATGACCCCGCGCGGGCATATTTTGACACGGTCTTAAACGTTCTGGCGTTCGGGGACGAGCCGGAAGTTAGCGCAACATTCGAACAACAGCGGGGCGACCGGTGTGGGTTCCGGAGGCCCGGGGAACCGGAGGTTGCGGAACCGGAAGACGATCAGAGAGGACGCTCGCGCCCGTAGATCATGTACCCGACGAGACCGAAGATGGGGACCAGAAACACAATCGCGAGCCAGAGCAGACCGTTCATGCCGCGGATCCTCGCGTCCTGGTACACCCAGAGCGCGATGAGAAGGAACGCGAGGTACAGTCCGATGAGAAACAACGTGAACGTGGTGAGCGATGTCGCCGCGGACGCCTGGAATGGGATCGCGATGACTGACAAGTCGACCGTCGCGCTGCTCACCCCACGCCCCTTCCGATGAAATCCGAGGTCCGGATGCTCCGAGGCATATTTATAGGATGTCGCGCGACGGGGGCCATCCCGGCGGGGAACGTTTTATTCGGTCACGCGACGCTCATGTTTTGGAGAGGGCGCGTTGGCGGAACTCACGACGGGAGCGCTCATCCTCGTGGTCGGCGCCGTGTTCACCCTCCTTGGGCTCCTCGTCTTCCCGTTCCTCTGCATCGGCGTCCCGCTCCTGGTTGTCGGGCTGATCTTGGTCGTGGTCGAGGGTGGTGAGACGAGGAAGCCGCCCGTCTACGGCTATCCGGCGTACTTTCCCTATCCGACGCTTCCGCCGGGTACGCCCATCCCGCCGCCGGGGCAAGCGCCCGCCGCCGGGCCAGCGACTCCGGGACAGCCGCCGATCCCCGCGGGTGCGAAATTCTGCACGAACTGTGGAGCCGCTCTCGCGCTCGGGCTCTCGTTTTGTCCAAACTGCGGAGCGCGTATCGCGACGTAGCGTGCGACCCCCACAATGCCTTTATTCCAGGGAACTCCTCACCGGCGCGGGACCTTGGTCAAGAGCTCCGACGTATCCGGATTTTACAAGAAGAGCCCGGAGGATCGATGGCAGATCATCCGGTCGTTCGGCGATCTGACGGACGCAGAAATCGAAACGATCCGGAACACGGGCGCCTTGAAGTTCGACCAAGTGGACCGAATGATCGAGAACGTCGTGGGCGCGATGCCGATTCCTCTCGGCATCGCCGTGAACTTCCGGATCAACGGGCGTGACTACCTCGTCCCGATGGCCATCGAGGAACCAAGCGTCGTCGCAGCGGCCTCGAACGCGGCGCGGATGGCCCGGGAGCGAGGGGGCTTCACGACGAGCGCGTCGGGCCCCATCATGATCGGCCAGATTCAGCTCGTCGGCGTGCCGGACCCGCACGGCGCGCGCATGACGATCCTCGCGCACCGCGACGAAATCCTCTCGATCGCGAACGAGAAAGACCCCATGCTCGTCAAAGTCGGCGGCGGCGCGAAAGACGTCGAGGTCCGGGTCGTGGACTCGAAACGGGGCCACATGGTCGTGACCCACCTGATCGTGGATTGCCGCGACGCGATGGGGGCG
>VBME01000149.1 GCA_005878995.1 Methanobacteriota archaeon
TGACGATGGTCGAGGCGCTGGGGGCGATCGAGCGTGGAAATCAGAAGCGCCTCCGCTTGTTCCTCGCGGCGACCCTGTTACTCGGGATCACGTTCCTCAGCATCCAAGCATTCGAGTACCAACATCTGTACTTCGGCGAGCACCTCACGTTCAAGAGTGCACCGTTCAACGTCAATCCGCTTTATGGCCCGACGTTCTACGCGCAGACGGGCGTCCACGGCTCCCACGTGACCGCGGGCGTGATCGGCATGGCGTACGTCACCCGGAAGGCGTTCAAAGGCGGATTCACGAAAGAGAATCACGAAGCCGTGGAACTCGTCGGGCTGTACTGGCACTTCGTGGATGTGGTCTGGATCTTCCTATTCACGATCGTGTACCTGATCTGAGGTGACGGATGGCAACCGCGACGGCAACGGGAACGGCTCCGGTCGAGGAGGTTCGGAAGCGCCCTTACGTTGTCGTGTTCGTAATCCTCGCCGTCGTGACATTCATCGAGCTGAATGTCTACAGCCTCGGCCTGCCACGGCTCGAGACGATTACCATCCTTGTCGTCCTTGCGGCGATCAAGGCGAGCCTTGTTGTCGCCTACTACATGCACCTGCGGTACGAACCGCGATGGATCGCGTTGATTCCGCTCGGGGGACTGGCGCTCGTCGCGGTGCTCGTCGCCGCGCTCACGTCGTCTTCGGCCCATCCGTAGCCCGGTTCGCGGACACCATGTCCGGGCCCGCCGAAAGGAATGGGCTCGACCGGATTCGAACCGGTGACCTTCGCTGTGTGAGAGCGATGTCATAACCGCTAGACCACGAGCCCGCAGCGCCGCGCAAGGACCGTGCGGTATAAATCTCCATCGAAGAAGCGTCGGTCTCGCTGCGGCGACTTTATTACCGCTAAGAGGGATTGCGCATGCGGGAGGCGCCCTCGTTGGCGAAAGAAGAGAAATCCGAGATGGCGACAATCGCGAAGAAACAGCTGGAGGGCCGCGGCTACGTCCTCTCTCTGTCCACGACCCGGGAGGGAGAGAATCTCATCGGCAAGGTCCGCGTGAGCGAGGCCGCAACGCATCGAACCGTTGCGAACTTCGTGAGCGTGTGGAAGATCGACAACCTGGAGCTCGTCATCGGGCTCGACGCAACGGATGGGATCGCGCGCGACGTCGTGAGCCAAGCGATGAACCTCTTCGACCTGTTCAAGACCGTCCTGCCGACCGCGCAGGTGAAGGCAGAGTAGAGCGCAGACATCACGATTAAATAGTCTGGACAATCTGGAGTGAGCCGCCCCATGGACCCCTCCAGCGTGCTGCTCGCCTTGGAAGAACAGAGGAAGTGGCGGGAGCGCCGAAAACGAATCCGGGACCGCCTGCGACAACTCGAGCGACGGCGGATGACGTTGCGGAAGGAACTGGACGGAGTCCGCAGGAAAATCCTGGAATATGACCGGCTCCTCACCGACCTGAGGGGCGAGGCGCAGACGCGGCCCTCGCGGTCCCACGTCTCCCCGATTCCCAGGGGGCGCTGACATGCCCGGTGCCCTCGACGTGACCCGGAGGGAGTCGCAACGGTGGCGCCTCCGGGAGAAGCATCTCCTCGATGCACTGCAGGGCCTGGAGGAAGAGCGCCGCCGCCTCGACGACGAGCTCCTGAAGGTCGAGCAGCAGCTCACGTACTACGACTCGCTCACGGGCGACATGAAGCGGGAACTCGGCCGACCAGGGCTCTCGAGCCTGCTTTCGTCCCTGCGGCGGCCGTAGGAGGACTCGGTTGCACGTCACGATCGAGGGCGTCCCGCGCGAGCTCAAGACCGTCTGGCTCGAGGACGGCATGGTGAAGCTGATCGATCAGCGGTACCTCCCGTTCGACGTCCGGGTCTACGAGGCGAAGACATACGAGGAGGTCGCGGTCGCGATCGAGGACATGGTGGTCCGGGGGGCGCCCGCCATCGGAGCGACCGCCGCGTACGGGATGGCGCAGGCCGGCGAACAGGGGCTCGACATGAAGACCGTCGCGGACCGATTCCGGAAAACGCGACCCACGGGCCAGGATCTGTTCTATGCGATTGACACGATGATGGCCGCCGCCGCGGCGGGACAGGACTTGATCGCGGCCGCGGAACGGTACGCCAGCGACGATATCGACCGGTGTCGAAAGATCGGCGAGCATGGCGCCAAGCTGATCCGGAACGGCACGCGGATCCTGACGCACTGTAACGCCGGGGCGCTCGCGGCGGTCGACTACGGGACCGCGATGGCGCCGATGCGGGTCGCGAAAGAGCAGGGCCGACGGTTCTTCGTCTACGTCGACGAGACGCGGCCTCGGCTCCAGGGAGCTCGGCTGACCGCATGGGAGCTCCTGGAGGCCGGAATCGAACATGCCATCATCACGGACGGCGCCGCGGGACTTTTCCTCGGCCGCGGCGAAATCGACCTCGTCCTCGTAGGCGCCGACCGAATCGCGGCGAACGGCGATACCGCGAACAAGATTGGGACGTACGGGAAGGCGGTCGTGGCGAAAGAAAACGGGGTCCCTTTCTATGTGGCGGCTCCGACCAGCACGATCGATGCGAGCCTAGCCTCCGGGGCGAAAATCCCCATCGAGGAGCGCTCTCCGCAGGAGGTCTTGCACTTGGACGGGCACCCGATCGCACCGAAAGAGAGCCCCGCGAGGAACCCCGCGTTCGACGTCACGCCGGCAAAGTACATCACGGGAATCATTACCGAGCGGGGGATCCTGAAGCCCTCACAACTCCGGACAATCCACGAATCACCGCCTTCTACGAAGAAGAAACCGCGAACGAAGAAGCGGTAGGCGGATAGCTTTTACGGGCCATCCCCGTTCGCCCCGCGGCATGCTCCTTGTCACGACGTGGTTTGGATCCTTCCTGCTGGATGACGGCAAGGTGGTCCACCAGCGGCTCTTCCCGAAGGACGCCGACGCGCTGGCCGACCGCTTGGTCCGCGTGGAGGACTGGAAGGTCCTCGACGAAGAACGGGAACTCATGTCGATCGCCGAGGAGGTGTTTGTGGCCGAGCCCCGTCTCGAGCGAGCCGGCGGAAACCGGACCTCCCAACGCCCGCCGTTCCTGAAGCCCGAGGAGTTCGGCTACGGACGGGACCTGCTGCACGCCGCGATGGTGGAACTCGCGAAACGTCGGATGCGAAGGGCGATCGGCCCCGAGGATCATCTTCGGCAAGCCGTCGGCGCACTCGACGAGCTGCAGCAGGAAGAGAACGTCCTCCTGGAGCGGTTGCGGGAGTGGTACGGACTCCATTTCCCGGAGCTGGCCCCCGTCATCGACACGGGGACGTACGTCGATCTCATCGCGATGTACGGGCGACGGGATCGCATGCCGATCGACGGGCGGGAGAGCATCGGGGCGGACCTACCCGAACGCGAGGAGGCCGAGCTCAAGGCGTTCGCGGGCCTCACGAAGCTCGTCGAAGGCCAGCGAAAAGCGATCGAGTCGTACCTCGAGCGATCCATTCGAGAAATCGCGCCGAACGTTTCCGAGCTCGCGGGTCCGATCCTCGCCGCGCGTCTCGTCGCCCTCGCCGGGAGCGTCGAGGAATTGGCGCGCGCCCCCTCCGGCACTGTGCAGCTCCTTGGTGCGGAGCGCGCATTGTTCCGTCATCTCCGCACCGGGTCACGACCGCCGAAGCACGGCGTGCTCTTCCAACACCCGTGGGTGCACGGAGCGCCGCCCTGGCAACGAGGTGCGATCGCTCGCGCGTTCGCCGCGAAGGTATCATTCGCGGCCCGCGCGGACGCGTTCACAAAACGGAAGATCGCCCCGGAACTGCTGAAAGACCTGCGAGCCGCCGTCGACGACATTCGTCGACGAAAAGCAGAGAAACCGGTACGACCGAAGGCCTCCGTCCCCGGGAAAAAACGACCTCGGCAAAAGCGCGCGCGCCACTGAGGAAACGTTTTAAGGGCCCGGCCGCATCGCCGCGCGAATCCGGTGTCATGGGAGCAGGCGGAGATCCGCGAGCTGAAAGTCAACCGGTACGTCGTGGTCGACGACGAGCCTTGCCGAATCCTCAGCATCCAGATGTCGAAACCGGGGAAGCACGGCGAAGCGAAGGCGAGGCTCGAGGTGGTCGGCCTGTTCGACGGGCAAAAGCGGTCGATCGTCCATCCCGTGACGCACAAGGTCCGCGTCCCGATGATCGACAAACGCAAAGCCCAAGTCCTGTCGATGCACGGAAACGTCGCGCAGTTGATGGACCTCGCGACGTACGAGACGTTCGAGCTCCCGGTGACAGCGGAGTACCAGGGCAAGATCGAGCCGGGCGGGGAGACCATGTACCTCGAGGCGCTCGGCCGCCGCAAGCTGTCGTCCCAGTGACCGGGGTCGACCTCAAATAAGCGCACGCGGCTTCCGTCCGCCCATGGCTGCCCCCCGCTTCGCGGACGCTGTCGCGAGGTTCGAGGAGGCGCGCATCGCGTTGTTCGGCGTGCCGTACGACCGGACATGCTCGTTCCGCGGCGGCTCTCGATATGCGCCCCGTGCGATCCGCGAGGCGTCGTACAACTTTGAGGCGTACATGATGGACCACCAGCGGGACATCCGCGAGGTGCCCGTCGCGGACCTCGGCGACACGCCCGCTTTCGGACCGTCGGCCGAAATGGTGGAGGGCGTCACGAAGATGGCCACGGATGTCGTCCGCGCGGGGAAGATCCCAATCGTGGTGGGCGGGGAACACAGCCTCGCCCCCGCCGTCGTACGCGCGTTCCCGAAGGACGTCGGCGTGATCGGGATTGACGCCCACTTGGATTTTCGGGACCAGTACCTCGAGGACCGATGGTCCCACGCATGCTCCGCGCGGCGCATCGCGGACCACGTCGGCGTGGAGCACGTGGTCTACATGGGGGTGCGCTCCTACAGCGCGGAAGAGCGCGAGGATCTGGAGCGACTCGGGTTGACGTACGTCAGCGTCTACGACATCCACGATCGGGGGGTTCGTGCCGCGACGGAGCGGGCTCTGAAGTCGGTCAACCGGGACAAGATCTATCTCACGATCGACATGGATGGAGTCGATCCGGCGTATGCACCCGCCGTGGGGAACCCGGAGCCGTTCGGCCTAGCGCCGCTCCAAGTGAAGAACGTCATCGCGCGCCTTGCCCCCGACCTCGTCGGGATGGATCTCAACGAGGTCAGCCCGGCCTGGGATTTCGGGCAGACGACCCTCCTGGCGGCCCGCCTCATCCGCGAGGCGATCATGGCGATCGGCGAGGCCCGCTCATAGCCCACTTCTCGAGGAGACGCATCCTGCAAGTTCCTCAAGGAAAAGGGCGCGACGAGCTCTGGCCCGCCCGCAGGACCGCGGCTCTCCCCGACTCCCTCCCCCCTCTCGTCGGGGAACCCGGGGCCCACGTGTCCCGGCCGCGCATGCCCACCCGAAGGCGACGCAGGAACAGCGAATCCGGAGCTCGTCCCAACCCGTGGCACGCGATATCACGGCGCGCCATATAGTTTGCGACGCGCCCGGAGAGCGCCCGAACGTTTATGTGCCCTCCGTACCTAGTCGGCCGTCCCGATGCACATGGGCGACGGCTGGCGCGGCCCGCTCGACAAACTCGATGCGTTCCGATACGAAATCCCCCGGTCCTACAAGCCGGCGATGCGGACGAACGGGGTCATCTTCATCGACGAACCGATGGTGGCCCAGCTCCGGCAGGACCAAGCCCCGGAGCAGGTGGCGAACGTCGCGACGATGCCGGGAATCCTCGGGAACGCGATGGCGATGCCGGACATCCACTGGGGGTACGGGTTCCCGATCGGCGGAGTCGCGGCATTTGACTACGACGCGGGCGTGATCTCGCCGGGTGGAATCGGGTACGACGTGAATTGCGGGGTCCGTCTGATCCGAACGAACCTCACGGAGGCGGAGGTCCGCCCGAAGCTCCGGGCGCTGACCGACGCGTGCTTCGAGAACGTCCCGAGTGGCGTCGGCGAGGGAGGGAACACGAAGCTGTCCCGCCAAGATCTGGCGAAGCTCGGGACCGAAGGCATCGCATGGGCCGTCGACAAAGGGTATGCATGGCCGGACGACCCGGAGCACATCGAGGCCCGCGGTCATCTCGAAGACGCCGATTTCTCGAAGGTCAGTGAACGCGCGACCGTTCGAGGCAAGGACCAGCTCGGGAGCTTGGGAGCGGGTAATCACTTCGTGGAAATCCAGAAGGTCGATCGGGTCTTCGACGAGCGTGCAGCGAAAGCCATGGGAATCGGCGACGTCGGAACAGTTTGCGTCATGATCCATACGGGGTCGCGGGGCTTCGGCCACCAGATCGCGACGGACTATATCGAGGTCTGCGAGCGCGTGGTCAAACGGGAGAACATCGAGCTCCCGGATCTCCAGCTTGCGTGTGCCCCGATCGGGTCGAAGGAGGGGCAGGACTACTGGAAGGCAATGTGTTGCGCAGCGAACTTCGCCTGGAACAACCGACAGCTCATCACGTTCGGCGTGCGGAACGCGTTCTCGAAAGTCCTTAGCCGGTCGGCCGAGGATCTTAGGATGGACATCGTGTACGACGTGTGCCACAACATCGGCAAGGTCGAGACTCATGAAGTCGACGGGAAGCGCCGCAAGGTCGTCGTTCACCGCAAAGGCGCGACCCGCGCCTTCCCGGCCGGACATCCGGAGACGCCGGCGAAGTACAAGGCCGTGGGCCAGCCGGTCCTGATCCCCGGCGACATGGGCACGTGCTCGTTCGTCCTCGTCGGCCTGGATGGGGCGATGGAGCGGTCGTTCGGCTCGAGCTGCCACGGAGCGGGCCGCCAGATGTCGAGGAAAGCTGCGACGCGGAAGTACGACGCGAACGAAGTCGTCCGATCGCTCGACAAGCGCGGAATCTACCTGCGAGCGGCGTCTCGCGCGGGCATCGTCGAGGAGGCGCCGGGCGCCTACAAGAATGTCGAGGACGTCGTGCGCGTGGCCGAAGGCGCGGGCCTGACGAGGATCGTCGCAAGGCTGGTCCCGCTCGGAGTCGTCAAAGGATGATCCTGACGATCAAACCGTTCGGGACCGTGGACCCGACCATCCTCGCGCAGCTGCGACAGGAACTCACGTCATTCGGCGCGGTGGTGCTCGCGCCGGAGGCCTCGGTACCGGACTCGTTCGTCCGGCGGAAGCAATCGGGGCACGTCCAGGTCCAAGCGTCCGACTTCGAGACGGCGCTCCGGGGGGAACGCGGGGACCGCGTCCTCGCCGTGACCGACGTGGACCTCTTCGATCGCGGCCAGAACTTCGTCTTCGGGCACGCGACGATCCACGATCGGTTTGCCGTCATCTCGATCGCGCGGTTCGGCGACGACGGACGGGACAAGCTCGTCGAACGGGCGACGAAGACCGCAATCCACGAGCTCGGCCACACCTTTGGGCTCTACCATCACGACGCGAACCCGGACTGCGTCATGCATTTCTCCGAGGAAGTCGAGGACACAGACCGGAAGGGCCGCGCATTCTGCGGGAAGTGCGCTCCCACGGCCGCGTTCACCTTGTCGCGCCTAGGAACGTGAAGCTCGCCGCGATTTCGAAGCCGCGCGGATAGCGCCGGGGGAGCTCGACCTCGAGGAACCGCAGGCCCCGCTCGTATTCGTCGGGTGGGATGAGATCGAACGTCGACAGGTATTTCCGCCGAACGCGGTCGAGCTGTTGCTCCGGCGTCAGGGCGCGAACGTATCGACGCTCTTCGACCTCGACATTCGCGAAACCGGCGTCCTTCAACGCGGTCACGATCCGGCCGATCGGCGGGAACCGCTTGCGATCGACCTCTAAGAGTGTGGGGAACGCTTCTTCCAGAATCCCGAGGCGCCGCGTGGCCATGTCTGAAGTGGCGAGGACGAGTCGACGGGAGACGCGGGCCACCTGCCTCAGGACGGCACGGTAATCCGCCAGATGCTGGAGCACCATAACGATCATCGTGACGTCAAAGGAATCCGCCCGGAACGGCAATCGGTGCCCATCACCCAAGACACATTCAAACCGACTCTTGGCCCGGGCGACCTGGAGCATCTCGCGCGACGCATCGAAGGCGACGACGGGACTCGTGGCGCTCAACAGGCTTGCGAACCGACCCGTCCCGGCTCCGAGGTCCAAGACCCGTTCCCGGGGACGGACGCGGCCGACCTCGACAATGCCTCGGAGCCAAAACTCGCGGTCGGTAGCCTCGTCTCCTCGAATCCGATCGTAGTCCGCGGCTCGCCGCGAATAGTCGACCGTCACGCAAGTTGCAAGAGACGAGTGGCATATCAGGCTAGCGGGGTCGTGGGACGACGATCGCGGAGTTCAGTATCACGCCCATCGGGAAAGGCGTTAGCGTGGGAGAGTACGTCGCGAGGTGCGTTGACATCGTGGACCGAAGCGGCCTCGGATACCGCCTCAATCCGATGGGGACGGTCGTCGAGGGTCCGTTCGATGAGGTGCTGTCGCTCATCGCCCGCTGCCACAAGGCCGTTGCGAAGGACTGCGAACGCGTCTCGACGATCATCAAGATCGACGACCGGAAAGGCGTCGAGAGACAGCTCGATGCGAAAGTCGCCGCCGTGGAGAAGCGACTCGGCCGGAAGCTCAGGACCTAGGAGTGGGACTCCAGAGGGAAAGGGCGATTGCCGCGATAGTCGCCGTGACCGCGCCGAAGGCGAACGTGGCGGTGGGTGCAACGTAGTAAAAGAGGAAACCCGCCACCAGGCCGGACGCGAGCTTCACCGCTCCTACGCTGGTATGATATGCGCCAAGGACCGTCGCTTTGACATCCGGTGGGGCGAAATCCGCGACGAGGGCGCGCTGGGTCCCCTCCGCCATCCCGTACTCCAAGCCGTACAAGGTGAACGCGACGACGAGCACCGCGAGCGCATTCGAAAAGACGAGGAGGGTCGTCATTGTGATGAACGCGACGTACCCGACCAGGACGACCGGTTTTCGGCCGACCCGGTCGGAGAGGATCCCCGCGGGGAATGCGTGAACGGCGTACACGATGTTGTACAGCATATAGAGGAGAATGACAACCGTGGTACCGTTCGATTGGCCCGCCCGCAACAGGAGGAACGCGTACGAAAAGTCCGCAAAGGAGAACAGACTCGCAATCGCGATGAACGTCACGAGCGGCCGCGGGATGCCGCGAAACGTCACACGAAGAGGTCGTTTCGGTGTGGGCGTTCGCGCCGGTTCGCGGACGAACAACACAATGAGGACCGAGAGGGCCGCAGGGATCGCCGCCAACAGGAGGATGCCGCGATACTGGTCGGCGAGGTTCAGGGAGGCCAACACGGTCCCAAGCAGAACCAACGTGACAACCGGGCCCGCGATCGCGCCGGCCGTGTCCATGCTTCGATGGAATCCGAAGGCCTTCCCGCGGGTCTCGGCGGGGGTCGATTCCGTCAGGAGCGCGTCTCGAGGCGCATCGCGCACGCCTTTGCCGGTCCGCTCCACAACCCGCATCCCGATGAACTCGGGCCAGCTCGTCGCGAAGGGAAAGAGGGCTTTCATCACCGTCGAAAGGGCGTAACCGGCGCCGACGAACCGCTTTCTCTTCCCCGCGGCGTCCGAGAACCATCCCGAAAAAATCTTCATGAACGAGACGACGCTGTCCGAGAACCCTTCCTCCAGCCCGACGATGAGGGCATTCGCTCCCAGCACCTGGATCAGGAAGAACGGAAGAATCGGCAGGATCATCTCGCTGCTGATGTCCGTGAAAAGGGACACGACCCCTAAGATGACCACATTCGCGGTGAGTCCGTACGAGAGGGATCGGCGGGTGGTGGCCATACGCCTCACGCGGGAACCGGATGGAAGAAGAATGCCACCGCAATCACAGCGTAGACCATGACGAGCAACGCGCCTTCGTACCAATTGCTTCGACCATCGGACACGACCGCCGCGACCACGGCAGTGGCCAAAGCCAGGGACGCGATCTCGAAAATCTCAAAGTCCAGGGTCATGACTTTCGCCGTCAACAGGGAAACGAAGACGAGGATCGGTGCGACGAACAGCGCGACCTGAGTGGTGGATGTCGTCGCTACGGCGACGCTCAGTTCCATCTTGTTTCTCCAGGCCATCAGGATCGCGCTCCCGTGTTCCGCGGCGTTCCCGACGATCGCCACGATGATGACTCCGACGAAGAGCTCGGTCAGGCCGAGGCTCTGGCGCGCCGCCTCGAGGGAACCCACCAGAATCTCGCTCTCGATCGCGACCAAAACCGTCGCCACGACGAGGACGCTGAGTGCGAACCGTTGCTCCCACCGCGGTTTCTCGGCGACTTCCGTCACCGGATTGAAGATATCCCGATGCGTGCGCAGAGAGAAGAAGAGGCCGAACACGTACGCCAGGAGGAGGATCGCCGCGATGCCCAGGCTCATCTCCTCGAGTGGTACGCCAGCCCGAATGCCTGTGGAGAACACATACAGGGCGGGCATCACGAGCCCGATGACCGCGACGACGAGCATGGTGATCTGAATTCCGGATGCCTCGCGAGAGAAGTGCTGCGTCTTGTACTTCACGCCACCCGCGAGCATACTCAACCCGAGGACCAAGAGCAGGTTCCCCACAATCGAGCCGGTGAGCGACGCCTTCACGACCTCCGTCAAGCCACGCGATAGCGCGAAGACCGCGATGATGAGTTCCGTGGCGTTCCCGAACGTCGCATTGAGGAGACCGCCCACGCCGGGGCCCGCATGCTTCCCGAGCTCCTCCGTCGCGAGCCCCAAGAACCAGGCGAGAGGGACGACCGCAACGCCGGCGACCGCGAAGACGACGACCCCGGGTCCGAGGGCGATGGCCAGGATCCAACTCGAGGGGACGAACAGTCCCAGGAGGAGCGCCCAGGTGTAGGGCCGCAACGGCGAGAAGTCCATCGGGCCCGGAAGTGTGCGGCCGTTTTTAATCCCGCGGCCAACGTTTAACTAGCGAAGGCCGAATGCGCAGCGGATGATTACCCCGATAGAGATGCGCGTCCTCGATCGAAACGCGCAGCACTTCGGCGTCCCGATCCTGGAACTCATGGAGAACGCCGGGAAGGCCGTCGCCGACGTGGCCCGGTCTGAGTTCCGCGTCGGGGGAAAGAACGTCCTCGTGCTGTGCGGCACCGGGAACAACGGCGGGGACGGCCTCGTCGCGGCGCGGCACCTCGCGAACGAGGCGCGGGTCACGGTCCTCCTCGCCCGGTCTCCCGACCAGTTCGCGACGAAAGAAGCCGAGACGAATTTCGAACGGCTGCGAGACGTGCAGATCCTCGCGGGGCTCGATAAGAGCGAGGAAGCGATTGCCGGCGCAGACCTGCTCATCGACGCGCTCCTGGGAATCGGAGCGGAAGGCACAATTCGGGAGCCGTACGGGGCCCTGATCCTTCAGATGAACGCCTCCGGCAAGCCGATTCTCAGCATCGATGTGCCGAGCGGGATTGGGACCGAGCGTTCGGTGAAGCCGACAGCGACGGTCGCGCTCCACGACGTCAAAGAAGGCATGACCGCGGAGAACTCGGGACGCATCCACACCGCGGACATCGGGATTCCCGCGAAGATCGCGACGACAATCGGCCCCGGTGAATTCTTGCTGTACCCCGTCCCCAAGCCGACCAGTCACAAGGGTCAAAACGGCCGACTGCTCGTGATCGCCGGCGGCCCGTACACGGGCGCTCCCGCGCTCGTCGGATTCGGCGCTCTCGGCGTCGGCGGGGACTTGATCCACATCGCGACCCCGGCGCTGGCGGCGGCCGTCGTCGCCTCGTACTCGCCCATGTTCATCGTCCATCCGCTCGTCGGCCATCGGCTGCTCCGGGAGGACATCCGGCAAATCGCGGAGTTGTCGGCTCGCGCGGATGCCGTTGCGATTGGTCCCGGTCTCGGCGATGCATCGGGGACGCACGAGGCCGTGCGGGAAGTCGTGAAGACGCTGTCCCTTCCGATCGTCGTCGATGCGGACGCGATCCGCGCCGTCGGCGCGGATCCTCGGTGCCTCGCGGGCAAGCGCGCGGTCATCACGCCGCACTCCCGAGAATTCCAGGCGCTCACGGGGAAAACGCTCCCCGATGCACCGGGGGAACGCGCGGGCATCGTGCGCGACGCGGCGAAGGCGCTTGGCGTCGTGATCCTCCTGAAGGGGCACGTGGACATCGTAACGGATGGGACCCGCGTCAAGTTCAACTACACCGGGAATCCGGGCATGACGGTCGGAGGGACTGGCGACGTCCTTTGCGGCGTCGTCGCCGGCCTGATGTCGAAAGGGATGTCTCCTTACGACGCTGCGCGCCTTGGCGCGTTCACGAACGGCTACGCGGGCGATCTCGCATTCAAGGTCAAGAGTTATGGCTTGACGTCCGTCGACGTCGCGGACAACTTGGGCCGTGTGCTCGCGGAGTTCCTCGGATCGTGAGGTCGTCGCCCAGACGTTCTGCAGGGCGGCATCGGGCCGCTCCCGCTGCGCGCAAGCATTAAGCAGACCCGCCTCTTGGAGCGGACGTGGAGCTCGAGCCCGTGCCGGACGAGCCCGCCCTCATGGCGGACGACATCCTCGTCGTGGCCGACTTGCACATCGGACTCGAAGAGGAGCTTCAGGAAAAAGGGATCCGCGTGCCGAGCCGCGCGGAAGGGATGGGTCGGAAGCTGATGGACCTCGCAGCCCGGCGTGGCGCGACCCGACTCGTGATCCTCGGCGACGTGAAGCATCTCGTGCCGAAGATGGCCTCCCGAGAGCGACGCGACGTGTACGTCTTCTTTCGCGATCTCGCCTCAACGTTCAAAGAAATCTACATCGCCCAGGGCAACCACGACGGGATGCTGAAGCACATCGTGCCTCGGAGCGTCCGGTTCAAGCCGGCGTACGGTTTCCGTATCGAGGATGTCGGGTTCTGCCACGGCCATGCGTGGCCGTACAAGAAAGTCATGGAAGGGACGGTCCTGCTGATGGGGCACAACCATCCCGCGGCCGCGTTCCGCGACGCCTTGGGCTCCCGCCAGGTCGTGCCGTGCTGGATGCGGGTGCCGTTCCTGCGGAAGCACAAACGGTATCCAAGGCTGCCCAGGGAAGCGATCGTCGTCCCATCATTCAACGAACTGTGCGGCGGGATGCCCGTGAACGACGTGCGGGCGCGTTTCATCGGTCCGCTGTTCGACGAGGCGCTCGTCCGTGTCGAGGACGCATCCATCCACTTACTCGATGGCACGAACCTCGGTCGGCTCGGAGACATCAAGGTGGACCTCGGGTTTCGACCCGAAGACTACCGGCAGTGAGGCGACGTTCGATGCGATGGAAGTGGCGGCTGGGCCTCCTGTTGATCGCGGCCGTCGAGGTCCCGTTCCTGTTTTGGATCTCCCAGGTGCTTGGGGCGCCGCCGGAAGTTATCCTATACACGGGAGGAATCTTCGCGCTCGTCCTGATCGCGATGCTAGCGCTACGGCCATTTTTCTTGGTAATCTTGGGCGGGTGGCTCGGCGGAGCGGTGGCCGGCGCCTGGTATTTCTTGCGGTATCTCCCACCCGGATTCGCGCTCGGGCTCGGCGCGACCCTCTCCACGGTCGCGGCCGCGGTCGGTTTCCCTTTGGTCTCGCGAACGCTCGGGTTCGTCCTTCGACGAGGATGGCTCCTCCGGCGCTAAGGGCTTCGCATGGGCCCGGTCGGAATTGAACCGACGATCTCGACTTTGTAAGAGTCGCATCCTAACCACTAGACCACGGGCCCGCGAGCGCCAAAGGCCGTGAGGTCATTAACCCTTTCCGGGGCGATCAGTCGAGATCTTGTGCGGCGGCTTTCGCGAAGCGAGAAATCGCGGTGTCGATCTCGGAAACCGCGCGTTCCGGCGCGACGACGAGCACGAGCATGGCCCGTCGGCCGACCTCTTGGATCACGAGGGTCGCGTCGTCCGACTGCAAGAGGACTCGGTGCGGGGCGGCATGGCCGAGCTCCATGGCCGCGGTCATCCCCGCCCCCAGGATCGCCGCACACATGATCGAAAACGTTTCGGGCGACACGGTCCGGGGCAGGTCGGCGACGACGATCCCGCCGTCCCGGTTAATCACGGCGACGGCCTCCGCCTTCGTCACATCGCGGAGGGCCCGCATCATGTCCTGGAGGGCGGTCACGCCGTCCCCTCCCGTTCGAAGACGCACTCGCGGCCGCCCGTGCTGATGCACTCCACTTCCGCGAGCCGGACGCGTTGTTTCGTCTTCGCCTCGAGGAGCTTTGACAGGAGACCCCGAAGCCGGTGGCACGTCTCCATGTCCGCTCCCGGCATCGCCTCGATGGAACCGCGAACCCGCGCGCCGGAGTCCGTGAACGACACCTCCTCGGCCCATCCCCGCTCCAGGATGAGCTTCGTCCCCGCATCGAGCGGATCCTCGCCGAGGGGCAGGGTTTTCGTCACCTCCTCCGCGAGGACCATCCCTTCGCGGAAGAAGAGGCCGTGGCATGCGTACGACATCACGCTCTCGTACAGCTTGCGCACGGAGTCGAGCTCCTCCTGAGAAACTTTCACGAACCGGACCACGGGCGGTGTCGAACCTGAGGACCGACTATAAAGGTTCCGAGCCGGTTATCCATGCAATCGGAACCCGACGAAACGATCAGCCGCCGCGGCACTCGGGACACACGAGCAAGTTGCGGTCCCAGACGAGGTTCGTCGAATAGACGCCGCACGCCTCGCAGTGCCCTTCGATCCCCTTCGCAAACTGCGACTCCAGGCCGGCCCGTGCGGACTCTCGCGTGACCTCGATGAGCTGCGGCCAGATTCGAAGGATGTCGTTCTCGGTCACGATGCCGATGAGCTTTCCTTCCTTGACCACGGGGAGCCGCCGAATCTTGCGTTCCGCCATCAGCTTCGCGGCTTCCGCGACTTCCTCGTGCGGATGGACCGCGACGACGGGGGACGTCATGATGTCCCGGACGAGGACGCGACTCGGCTGTTTGTCCTCCGCCGCGACCTTGGTCACGAGATCGCGTTCGGTCACGATGCCCATGGGTTTTCCCGTGTCCACGACGACGAGGCTGCCGATGTCCTTTTCCCGCATCAGGCCCGCGGCGGTTTTCGCGGTCGCATCACCATGGATCGTCACCGGGGTTTGGGTCATGATTTCGACGACGGGGATACGGGCTCGCATGCGCGGTTCGACTCGATGAGAGGTCGCGGTCGATAAAAGGTTTGTGTCGCCAACACAAAAGTCGAGAACGGTATCGACAATGTTAAACGCGGTCGCTCGTTGTCGACGGAGATGCGGTACGCGGACCACGAGGGCGAGCTCGCCGTCCGGATTGCACGCGACGCACTCGAAGCCTTTGTCTTAGGGCGCCCGAGA
Organism: Methanobacteriota archaeon; assembly: GCA_005878995.1. The sequence continues at coordinate 15,286 of VBME01000149.1, forward strand.
CAAGCCTTCGAAATCCCGAAACGGTTCGAGGAGAAGGCGGGCGCGTTTGTAACCCTGAACGAACACCCGAGCGGAGAGCTGCGCGGGTGCATCGGTTATCCGCAGCCCTTCTTCGCGCTCCTGAAATCGATCGAGAAGGGAGCCGAAGGCGCAGCGGAAGACCCGCGGTTCCCGCGATTGCGGTCCGAAGAACTCGATTGCGTCTCGGTCGAAGTGAGCATTCTCACTCCGCCTCAGTTAATCGAGGTGAAAAAACCGAAGGATCTACCCAAGCAGGTGACCGTGGGCATCGACGGGCTCACGGTGGCCCAAGGCCCGTTCCGCGGCCTCCTTCTCCCTCAGGTCGCGGTCGACAACCAGATGGATGCAGACGATTTCCTCTCGGAAGCGTGCATGAAAGCGGGGCTGCTCCCGGACGCATGGCTCGACCCTGCGACCCGCGTGTACAAGTTTCAAGCGGACGTCTTCGCAGAGGTGGAACCCCGCGGTCCCGTCGTGCGCCGGAGTCTGGAGGCGGCGCATGTGGGTCATTAGGGGCCGCGTCTTCTTCCGCGGTCAGCTCGAGCCCTTAAGCGTCGGGATTGATGAGGACGGCCGAGTCGCTGCAATCAAGAAAGTGCTGCGAGGCGACGAGGAAATCGACCACGGCGACGCGCTGATCCTTCCGGGCTGTGTGGACCTCCACGTCCACATGCGGGATCCGGGCCTCAAGCACAAAGAAGATTTCCCCAGTGGTACACGTTCCGCAGCGATCGGCGGCGTGACGACGATCGCGGACATGCCGAACACCGTTCCGGCGGTGACCACGACCACGGCCCTCAACCAGAAGAAGGCCGAGCTCCGGGGGCGGGCCGCGGTGGACTACGCGTTGTATGCCGCACCGCAATCGGCGACGACCGTGCCGCGCCTTTCCGATGCGGTCGCGTTCAAGATCTACATGGCGGAGTCCACGGGAAATCTCGAGGTGAGCGTGCCCCGCTTGGGGGAGATCCTTCGTGCCGCGGAGGCCGAGCGGAAGCTGGTCGCCGTCCACGCGGAGGACCCGACAAAATTCACGAAACAAGAAGCGAGGGACCTCCAAAGCCACGCGGCTGCCCGACCGAAGATCGCGGAGGAGACCGCCGTCGCGACTCTTGCGCGCGTCCAAGGCGAGGCCGTGGTGCACGTGGCGCACGTCACCTGCGTTGAGGCCCTCGATCAGGTGCCTGCGAGTGCGACGTGTGAAGTGACCCCTCATCATCTCTTCCTCGACTGGTCGAAGCCGTTCGGCGCCCGGGGGAAAGTGAATCCTCCGCTCCGATCACCGGCGGACCGCGACGCGCTGTGGGACGCTTTCCGCAAAGGCCGCATCGACGCGGTCGCCAGCGACCACGCGCCGCACACGCTCGACGAGAAGGGCGCACCGTTCGAAGAAGCTCCCGCGGGCCTTCCCGGCGTCGCGACCTCTTTCCCCCTTCTCATGCGACGGATTCGGACGGGCGACCTGGACCTCCCGCGACTCGTCTCGGCAATGGCCTCACGCCCCGCCGAGATCCTGGGCATCGCGAAAGGGACGATCGAAGTGGGCCGAGATGCGGACCTCGTCGTGGTGGACCCGCGGCACATCGAGGCTGTCAGCGCGAAGCGGGTGCGGTACAAATGTGGCTGGACACCGTTCGAGGGGATGGAGGCCTGCTTCCCTCGAGCCGTCTACCTACGGGGAGAACCGATTGTCGAAGACGGGGAGGCCGTCGCAGACGGGCAAGGTCGACTGATC
>VBME01000055.1 GCA_005878995.1 Methanobacteriota archaeon
AATCCCTCCGGGAGGGATTCGGTCTCATCGTCAGCGAATCGATGTGGAAGAGCGTCCCGGTCGTGGGCGGGGACGTCGGGGGGATCCGGCTCCAGATCAAAGATGGGCGGCACGGATACCTTGTCTCCAGCGTCAAAGAGGCCGCGGATCGGACCGTCCAGCTCCTCCGCGATCCCGCGCGTCGGAAATCGATGGGACGGGCCGGCCGCGAACGGGTTCGCCGCCACTTCCTGATCACACGCTATCTGCGGGAGTACCTTCGGATCTTCGCAGAACTCAAGCCCGCGGGCTGAGCCGGCACGCGTCCGGCTCGGTCGTCATTCCTTATTCCGGGCTCACCGATATTCCGGGGGGAGACGCATGCAGGGCAGACCATCGATGTCGGGGATGCGGTGGCGAGTGGCGGCCTCGATTCTCGTCGGGGTAAGCTGGACAGCTTCGTGTTGCTCTACGCCGCCTTCTGGTCCGGTCCGTATTCGTTGTTCCAGAGCATCGTGATTGTCCTGGTGTCGTTCATCCTCTTGGCCGGAATCATGGGCGCGATGTGGGCCTCCTGGGGCATGCGGTTCGCCCGCATGGGAATGCCGCCGTAACGGGAGAAGGCCCTCCGAATCATCCACGTTCTTATACCTGCTCGGCGTGCGCGCTCCTGAGTGGGACCGTGGGCGCGATCGTGCGGAATCTGCCAGAAGAACCGTGGGAGAAAGGGATCGGACCCGGCATCGTCGACAAGAAGATCATGGGACCCAACGACAGTAACTTCATGCTCATGGGGCTCGCGAAGATGGAACCCGGCGTCAAGTCGCCGCCCCACCGGCACCGGTACACTCAGGTGTTCTACTTCGTCGATGGAAAGGGGCAGGTCGTCGTGGACGGCGAAAAGCACGAGGTTGGCCCTGGCTCCGTCGTGCGATTCGTTCACGCCGAGGAACATACGGTGATCAATCCCGGCCCCGGACCGCTCACGCTCATCGAAGTGCGCGTCCTCCCGAGAGGGCAGACGGTCTGGGAGTAGATGGCATCCCTCCGGACGTGGTTCCGGGCGACCCAGCCGCACAGCTTCGTCGCTTCCCTCGTCGGCGTTGCGCTGGGCACCGCGGTGGCGTGGAACAGCACTCGGATGTTCGACCTCGTCGCATTTCTGCTCGCGGCCATCGGCGTCGTGTGCCTCCATGCGGCCACGAACATGAGCAACGACTCGATCGACTTCAAGCGCGGCGTCGATGATCTCCCGGCTCATCTCGTGAGTCCGTTCACCGGGGGAGCGAGGGTCCTGCCCGACGCCGCCGTGTCGTTCGAGGCGCACCGTCGCGTCTGGATCGGTTTCTTCGCGGCCGCCGCGTTGATCGGAATCGTCCTCGCGCTCCTTCGTCCGAACGGCTGGATTCTCCTCGTCCTGGGCGGTATCGGAGGGGCGATTGGCGTGTTCTACACGCTCCCTCCTTTCGCGCTCCAGTACCACGGCGTCGGCGAGATCGCGGTCGCGATCATCTTCGGACCCCTCGTGGTCCTCGGCTCGTACGCCGTCCAGACCGGCGCGGTCGGGTGGGAGCCGCTGCTCGCGTCGATTCCGCTCGGCCTTCTGGTCGCGGCGTTCCTTCTGGTGAACGAAATGCCGGAGCACGAGACGGACCCGCGGGGCGGGAAACGTACGATTCCCGCGCGGATCGGGCTCGAGAAGTCCGTTACGCTGTACGAAGTCCTCGTTGCAACCGCCCTGATCTTTCTTGTAGCGACCTCGCTCCTACGACTCGTCCCCTGGGTTGCCGTGATCGGCCTTGTCGCCGTCTTACCCTTGGCCCGCGCTCGCGCCGTCCTTCGAACTTACTACCGCGAGTACCCTGCCCACATCGCAGCGAACGCGGGAACGATCCAGGCAGTCCTTCTCCTCGGCGCGGGGATGACGGCGGCCTACGTGATTGCCGGGACCACGGCCCTATAAGCCGAAAGCGAAATCGAGAATCAGCCCGAACCCGACGAACAGATGCGATGCGATCGTCAGGGCGATCGCGAACTCGTACAACCTCGGCAGTTTCGCACCGAGGTGGAACGCGAGGAGAACGGGGGCGGCAACGAGCACGAGGACGATCATCCACACGATGCCGCCTCGGAGGAATAACAAGGCGACTCCGATTGGAAATGGCGCCAGGAACAAGCCGTCGAAGACCTTCGTCGCCCTGCGTTCCCCGAGGATTGTGACGGGAGTCCGTTTTCCCTTTGCGCGATCCTCCTCCCGATTGGGGAAGTACCGGGCGAAGGAAATCGCGGCCGCGAGGAACCCGAGGACGATCGAGGCGCCGATACTCCGCGTCAAACCGGCGCCCCCGAACGCCACCGTGGCGCCCACCGTCATCACGGGACCGAACGCGAGGAACGTGGAGATTTCTCCGATCCCCCGATAACTCAGCTTGAGCGGCGGCGAGCTGTAGCTCCATGCGAGTGCCGCCCCCGCGACGCCGAAGGCGAGGAGGACCAGGTTCGCGGTCACCACCACGAGGACGAGGCCCGCGAGGACGCCGACTCCGAAGGCAACGTATCCGACATGCAACACGGTTCGCGGGGTCCGCGCCAGGCTTGCGGCGGCTCCGCTGTCAAACGCGAACCACGAACCCGCAGACGATGGGGGCGCGGCCCGGTCTTGGGCTTCGTAAAAGCCCTTGAACAGGTTTGCTCCCGCCTGGATGCCGACGAGCGAGACGAGGATCAAGCCGAACCACATTGCGTTGAACGGAGCTCCTGCGCTGACGGCTGCGTACGTCCCCACGAACGCGGGGACGATCGAAGCCTCGAACAGAACCGCTTGGGACGCCCGAATCCATTCGACGATTGCCATCGGAGGGCCCAGAGCCGAAGGGCCGAAAAGGGTTCCGTCCCCGTGCGTCATCGTAGTGGTCTCATTTTCGAGAACACACGTGGCGAGATGTTCCGTTTTTTGGATACCCTTAAGTGGATTCGCCCTGTTTCCCGCGCGTGGCGAGGGGGTATCGCCGGAAGCGGTTTTACTCCACGCCGAAGCGGATTCTCGCGCACCTGTCGTCGACCTCGGCGCACGAGCCCGGGACCCTCAGCGTCCTCACGCAGGAAGGGATTGCCGCGGCGACGCATTCGGGTCGCACGACGGTCACGAAGTGGCTCACCCGAATGGAGTCGACGGGCCTGGTCGCCGGCGAGCGTGCACACGTGCCGGGCCACCGGGTTCGCAAGACCGTCTACCGTCTCAGCCACGTGGGCTGGGTCCAAGCGATGAAGCTCCGGACGCGGCTCCAGGGCGACATTGTCGAAGTGCTGGCTCCCGGGCTCGACCCGACGCCGATGCGGGTCGCCGAGATTCCGGACATCTTCCCCGGATTCGTGAACTTGACCGCCGCGGTCTCGCTCGTGCGACGGGGCCGCCTCGACTTCACCAAGCTCCACGGAATCGGGTCAGGCGCGGTGGCGCCGATCCTCTGGGGCGACACGTTGCGGCGCCTCGGCCGCGTGTTCGGGCGGACCGAGGAGTTCCGGATCCTCGACGCTTGGTCGAGTTCGTCCTCCTCCGTCCTCGTCGCCTCGGGGATCGCGGGGATCGGGAAGAGCACGCTCGTCGCGAGCTGGCTCGTGCGTCAACGGCCGCGGCCGTACATCTACTGGACTGAAATTCACGAAGGCACGACCCGCACGCTGCTCTTGCGGGATCTCGCCGCGTTCTTGGCCCGGTTGGGTCGTCGCGGTCTCCGGTCGGTCCTCGCGGAGAATCGTTCGGACGCATGGACGATCGGCCGCCGTATCCTCTCGCTCGAAATCCGCGACTTGTCCATCCTCTTCGTGTTGGACAACGTCCAGCACGCGAATCCCGAGCTCGCTAGGTTCCTGTTCGGACCGCTCCTTGAAGTCGCCGCCGCCGGATCCGCGAAGATTGTCTTCATTTCCCGTACGATCCCGGCCGCTCTCTCCCGGGGGAAGCCGGAGAAACGTCCGCGAGTCCAGATCCTCCGGGTCGACGGCCTCGATGATGAGGCGTCCAAGTCCCTCCTCCTTTCGAAAGGCTTCGCGGGCGACGAGGTCGCGGTCGGCCGGGCCGTCCAGGCCGCGAAAGGACATCCGATTCTCTTGTCGTTCGCGGCGCACACGGGCTCCGCCGTCGGCGGCGAGATGACCCGATACCTCGATCGAGAAATCTGGCACACGCTGACGAAGACCGAACGGACCTTGCTCGAGGCGGCATCCCTCTTCCGAGGGCTTGTTCCGCTGGATGCGCTCGTTCGTTTCTCCTCGGAATCGCAGTCGGCGATCCAGAGCCTCCAGTCCAAGAACCTGATCGCCCCCACGATGAGCTCCGGCGTCGTGATGCATGACGCCATCCGGGAATATGTCCGGAAGCGGATCCCGGATTCGCGTCGCCGAGCGTATCACGCCCTCGCGGCGACGTACTTTCTGGACGGATCCGGGATGCGAGACCGCCTCGAAGGGCTCTTTCACCTGGTCGAGAGCGGCGACGCAGCGGCGGTCGGTGATGTCCTCGTTTCGACGGGGGCGACCCTCCTCGATTCCGTGCCGGCGACGGACCTTCAGGAGGTCCTGAAGCGGATCGATGTCGACGCGATCAGTCCGCCCGCCTGTTCGGTCCTCCCGGAGCTCCGGGGCGACGCATTGCGGGCGATCGGGCACTTGCAGCCCGCCCTCCAGGAATATCGGAACGCGCTGTCCCTCGCCGAGGAACATCGACAGGCGGACCGGAGCCCGTCCCTGCTGCGCAAGATCGCCTCGATTGAGCGGTGCCGCGCGGACTATCCGAAGGCCCTCGGCCATCTCGTCGAAGCCCAGGCGCGCCTCACGGACCACCCGAACCCCGCGGAAGGCGGGGAGATCCTGCGGGAATGGGCGCTGCTCGAGAAGGCCCAGGGTCACCTCGCGGAGGCCGCGGCTCACATGAACCAAGCCGTCGACTTCGCGACCGAGACCTCGGGGGGCGGACCGCTCGCACGGAGCCTCACGGCCCTCGGGAGCATCGAAGGAGACCGCGGGAACCTCGAGCGCGCGCTCGAGTACAAACTCGAGGGCCTGCGAATTGCGGAACGGGTCGGTAACCTCACGGAGACGGCGCGGGCGTGCATCTCCGTCGGGTCCGCTTGCCACGCCCTGAAACGGTACGAGGAGAGCCTGCAACACTATGACCGGGCCCTCCAGCTCGCCCGGCTCGTCGGGAATCTGCGGCTCGTCGCGTACGCGACGATGAACCGGTGTGCATCGTTGATGGACCTCGGGCGCTACCCGGAATCCGCGGCGGATCTCGAAGAAGCGAAGCGGCTGTTCCAAGTCCTAGAGGAGCCGGACACGTTGTTCCTGCTGGACATCTACGAGGGCCAGCGAGCGTTCGGATTGGGCCGCTGGAGCCGCGCGGTCCGACTCTGGGAACACGGTCTCACCGGACTGCGCCAGGTCGGGGATCGGTCCGACCTGGCCCGTGCCCTATTGTGCGTGGGCCGGTTCCACGCGCAGCGCGGAGAAGAGGCGGCCGCGCGGGCGTATCTCGAAGAGTCACGCGATCTCGCAAAGGCGATGGGCAATTCCCTCCTCTTGACGGAGCTAGGCCAGCTGCTCGCGGCGCTTGACATGCGAGACGAAGGCGCCCCAGCGAGTCGGGAGAACGTCTAGTTCGGGTCTTTGGGCGGCGGGTCCACTCACTCACCTCGAAGCCTTGCGATGGGCCCGCGGTCGGACTTAAGGGTAATGTGAGTTGTTCCGTTTTCCCAGGGTCTTGCAAACACCGGGCCTTGAAGAGAGGCGCTGCGATGCCGATGCATGGCGCTGTTTCCGAGTCCGCGTCGCCGCCACCCGTTCTACATGGTGGAGATGATTCGCTCCCAGCCGGACTTCGTGCGAGAGACGCTGAGGCGGCTCGCCGACGGCCGAGCGGCTTCCGTCCTCCGGGGGACGCGGCATCTCATCCTCACCGGCTGCGGGACGTCGTTCCATGCCGCGACGTACGGAGCGAGGATCCTCCAGCGGGCCTTTGGATCGCGGGCCGTGGTCGAAGCGGTCCACGCCTACGACCTCGCATATGGCAATCCCGCACCGATTGGAGCCGCGGTCGTTGGCGTCAGTCACAGCGGGTCCACGCCCACCACGAACCGCGCATTGTTGCGCGCGCGGCGGAACGGCCACCGCGCGTTCGGCGTCTGCGGCCTGTCAGGCTCCCCCATGGAAGCCGTCGTCGAGGACGTCTTCGTCATCGGTTCCGTTCACGATCGCTCGTGGGCGAACACGATGAGCTACACGACGCAACTCGTTGCGTTCGCAATCTTCGCGGCAGGGGTTGCGGGGGAAGGTTGGTCCGACGTTTCCGCGAAGATCCTGCAGATCCCTGCGGCGTTGCACAAGGCGATTGCGTGCGAGGACCCGGTCCATCGGTTCGCAAACCGGGTGGCCGCCAAACGTCGCATCACGTTCCTCGCGTCCGGATGGGACGATGTCACCGCGCTCGAAGCGGCGCTCAAGATCCGGGAAACGTGCGGTCTCCCCGCCAGCGGATACCACATGGAGCAATTCCTCCACGGTCCGTTCCTTTCGATTGACTCATCCGAAGCGATCGTCGTCCTCCAAGGTGCGGAGGACGGTCGCCGCGCGGAAACGATCATGCACGCGCTCCGGAAGACCGGTGCCACTCTCGAGGCGATCGGCGAGCGCCCAGGAACGGCCATCCGACTTCCCCGCGTCCATCCGTTCCTGCGCCCGATCGTTTCGATCGTGCCGATGCAATTCCTCGCGTACTACGCGGCGCTCGCACGACACGCGAATCCGGACATCATGCGGACGGGTATTCCCCGACTTCGTGCGGGCGTGGAGGCGCTGTTCCACTGACCCCGACGTCGGGCGGAATGCCGACGATCGTGTTCGCCTCTGTGCCGTTCCGCAGAAGCAGGTGCAGGTGCATGCGGCCGCTCCCATACGTGATCTGGAAGCGGTTCACCTCGGACTTGTAGAGTCGCGCGGGCCGCCGGCGGCCCTCCGTGACGAATCCCGCCTCGGAGATCAGGGCCAACGAGAGGAGGCGCCGGATCCGTCGGTAGCACGCGGCGATTGGAACCCGGTAATGCGTCGCGATTTCTTGCGCCGTGAGGCTCTCTTGGTGCAGCGCGATGAGGATTCGGAGGGCGTGGTCGTCAAGGAGGGACTGCCCGTCCGAGTCGTAGAGGAGCAGGTCTTCCGCCACGAGTGGGGGCCGAGGGGGAGGACTCCCGCCATTGGGGGGCCCGATGGAGGGCACGCAGCGGATTCACGCTCTCCGGACTAAAAGCCCTAGGCTCCGGTTATCACGGTTGAACGAGAGGCACGCACAGCTCGGGCCCTGAGGTCAGCCTTCCAGCGCCTTGCGCACGTTCGCGGCGAACTCTTCCGTTTGGCCTTTCAATCGCGACCGCAGGAAGTTGTCCATGATCCGGGCGAGCGGCCCCTTGGACTGGACGGCCATGGTGTAGGTGACTTTCGTGCCGTTCTCCGCGGGCGCCAGGTCAATCGTCCCGGTCATCTCCATATTGTCGGCCGCCCCACGGAACCTCCCATGGTTCAGAGGAATCTGGTCCGTCGTCTCCGTGAGGACCTGGATGTCTTGGGTGAGCGGTCCGATCTTGACTTGCAAATTCCACCGGGCGCGTTTGTCATCGACGATCTCCACGGACTGCACACCGGGGACGCAGCTTCCGACCTTCCGCATGTCGCTGAGGAACGCCCACACGCGCTCGACGGGAGCCTCGACCTCGAATGAAATCGTCCCTTCCGGCATCGCGTCCCCGGCAATGCGACGCCCGGGAAATACTTTGCAGGACGCGGGTTGCAATCGTTGCGCTCCGGTCGCCCACGACGGAGTTCAATCCTCGAAGAACAGGTCAATAAGGAAAGGGGCCGAGGTCCTCCCCCATTTTGCCTCGGCGGGTGGGGTTCGCGAGGTTGGACTCAACCTTTCCGGAGAAACGGAAGGCCCGTGCGCTTGTTCACGCCGATCTTCCGATTCTTCGGCATTTCGTCCATCGGTTTGCCGCTTTTCGGTTTCCGCTTGCTGAAGAAGTAGATCGTCACTTTCGGTCCCTTCTTCAGTTTCACGTCTCGCGAGTACAGCGTCCATCCCTGGTACGTGTACGGCATGTTTGACCTCGTTCCTCCATACACATAGGGGTCAAAAGCGTTTCCCCTCCCGTATCAGCGTCTGACAAGAACATCGAGGTAGCTATTTTAAGGCCTTAATATAGCGCATCCTAGGCCCATGGAGGGCGAGCGACCGCGAAACGGAACCGAGGGGAAAGGCGCCTCGGATGGCAGCCCACCGTGGGCGAATTCCGCCGGAACGAGAATCACTTGCGAGAACGAGCCCGAAAGGCCTTTCTGCCTACCTACGAACGCTCGCTCGATCTTCCATGAAGGCGAAGCTCCACACGCTCGAGTGCGACGAGGAAGACTTGATCGATCTCCCGGAGAGCTGGATTCCGGTCCGCCTCGAGCACAACGGATATGCAACCCCCGCCCGGAAGGCGTACACGCTCTACTACTTCGAGCGCGCGTGACCCCGCGCGGAGTTGAATAGGTCCACGCCGTTCCCGCCCGCGTGGGAGCGAGCCTTTCGGAACTCGCGAAGCGGCTTGGCGCGGATCAGCTTGCGACGGGCACCGCCATTGCGCCCCGATACCACTTGGACGCCTTCCGAGCTCATCGGGGGTCCCGTCTCCCGGAGGCCGGCGTCGCTCCCGCGGCGGTCGCCTGGCCGCGCTCCACGGAGGACGTCGTGTCGATCGTTCGGTTCGCGGCCGGCGCAGGCCTCGCGATTGTCCCGTGGGGTGGTGGCACGGGCCTGATGGGCGGCGCGCGGCCGTCGTCCGATGCGATTGTCTTGGATATGCGGCGGATGCGCAGAGTCCGTTCGATTGATCCGGCCGCACGCACCGCGACCGTGGAAGCGGGGATCGTCCTCGAGGCGTTGGATCGCCGCCTCCGGAAGAGACGGCTCATGCTGGGCCACGACCCGTGGTCGCGACCTCGCGCGACGGTCGGTGGGGCCATCGGGACGAACGGCATCGGATACGGCGGCTATCTCCGCGGC
>VBME01000056.1 GCA_005878995.1 Methanobacteriota archaeon
TCTTCGGCACGGGGATTGACCCGAAAGGATCCTTCAACGCCGTCGGTGGCATGGCGATTGGTTTGACGATCGCAATCGACATCATGATGGGCGGACCTCTCACCGGTGCTGCGATGAACCCTGCCCGATGGTTCGGCCCCGCGGTCGTCTCCGGGTTCTTCGACAACTGGTACGTGTACTGGATCGGCCCGTTCCTTGGGGGCGCCGTCGCGGGCCTCCTCTATGCGTACGTCTTCCTCGAAAAACCTCGCTAAGGTCCGCCCGCGGTCGATGCCCGTTAGTGTGGCGTGCGCTCCGCGCAACTCTGGAGGAAATGTTTAAATTGGCTTGGCGGGTGCCCAACTTTGCATGATGCGGGGCACGGCTCCTGCGAAGGCAGTGACGCCGCAAAAACCGGTCGTCCAGGAGACCCCCGTCAAGTTCCGGTCGGGCAAGCACACCGTGATCGTGAAGGAAGTTTTCGACATCGCCCCGAAGTTCCCGCAGACGTACCTCATCCGGTTCACGTTCGAGAACGAGCCCGTGTTCGACTTCGAGCCGGGCCAGTTCATCTCGATCTTCGCGGAGAAAGACGGCAAGCGCATCTCCCGCCCGTACTCGATCGCCTCATGGCCCGAGAACAAGGACTACCTCGAGCTCTGCATCAAAATCGTCGAGGGCGGCTTCATGTCGAACTACCTGTACCACGTGTCCCCCGGCACGAAGCTCCAATCAATCGGCCCCCTGGGCCGGTTCGTGATCCCCGAGCCGATTCGGTATGACACCGTGTTCGTCGCGACGGGCACCGGAGTCGCTCCGTTCATCGCGATGATGGGTCACATCTGGGAGCAGGGCTTGGACGATGGCCGTGACTTCACGGTCATCTTCGGCGTCCGGTACGTCCACGACCTGATCTACCGCGACCTCATGGAGAAGTGGGAGCGCGAGCATCCGAATTTCCACTTCTACCCGACGATCTCCCGCCCCGAGACGCCGGATTGGAAAGGCCGGGTCGGCTACGTCCAGAAAGTCATCCAGAACGAGATCACGGACTACGGCAACAAGCAGGTGTTCATCTGCGGTCTTCACGACATGGTCGAGGACGTGAAGAACCTCTGCCAACGCCTCGGCTTCGCGTACGTGCGGTTCGAGAAGTGGGATTGAGCCCGCCTATCGGCGCAAGCGGATCCAGACTTTTCCGATGACTTCCTCGAGGGGGATGGGCCCGAAGGTTCGGCTGTCGCGGCTCCGTCCCTCGTTGTCGCCGACGACCTCGATCCGTGAACGATTCACGTCGAAAATTCGCTTTACGAGAAACCGTTCCGGCGCCTCCGGGTCCCGCACCACCACGACGTCACCCGCGGCAGGCCGACGGAGGCGGTACGCCCATCGGTTGACGACGACGTAATCTCCAGGCGCCAGGGTCGGGCGCATGCTGTCGTCCTCGACGCGGAACCGGCGGAGCGGGAACGTCACGGACCGGATCACTTGTACTTCGGGTACACCGTCTGCCGCTCGGTGGGATACGGCGCCTTCGCGGTGATCGTCTCGAACCCTTTCGTCTTCCAGAAAATTGAGGCGATGTCGTTCGTTGCCTTGAGCAAATCCTCCGCAGCCTGCAGATTGATTTCCTGCCGCGCCTTCGACGCGGTCTTCAGCGCCTTCCAGACGAGGTCGTGGAGCTCCGGGAACGTCTTCAGGTGTTCCGGTTTGAAGTAGTCGCCCCAGAGGATGCGGATTTCGTTCTTCGCCATCTCCGCGTGCTGCTCTTTGGTCGCGAGGTACCGGGCAAGCTTGTTCGTGTACTCCTGCCGCTGCTCCGGCGTCGCGCTTGTCCCGGGCTTCTCAAGCTGGTTGATCAGGTCGTTCATGCGGACGACCGTGTGGGCCGCCAGCTGGGAGTGGTGCGGATCGTAGATCCCGCACGGGATGTCGCAATGCGCGTACGCGATCGCGGCCGGAGAAATCCGGTCGAGCAATCGGGCCAACGAATACAGCAGTGACATGGTCGCCTCGTAGCGGATTCCGTTATTTAAACGTGTGGCGGGCGCGCGAAGTGCCCCTGGAAATCGGCAGGAATTTCTCAACAATGTTATCATCCGTGTTCGCCTTCTTGACCCCGTGAAACGCGGCTATCGCGATCTCGGGACGCTACGCGCCGAGTACGATGCGAAGCGGCCGATCATCGAGTCTCGGCTCGAGGAGTTTCGCCGGACCGGAGCGCTGCCGGACCAGCGACTTTTCGAGGAGCTGTGCTTTTGCATGGTGGCGGTCCAATCGAACGCGCGGAGGTCGGACGCCGCCGTGGCCGCGTTGCGAAACGCGGAACTCCTGTGGACCGGAGATTCCGACGAGATTGCCGCGTTCCTGCAACACCGCACGCGCTTTCACAATCACAAGGCTGCGTTCATCGTCCGTGCTCGAGAACGATTCTTCCCGAATGGGACCGCGCGACTTTCGGAAACCATCGATTCGTTCCCCTCTTCGAAGGACGTCCGCGCGTGGCTCGTCCGCGAGGTTCACGGCCTCGGCCTCAAGGAGGCGAGTCACTTCCTTCGGAACACGGGCCGTGGGGAGGACCTCGCGATCCTCGACCGTCACATCCTCCGCAACTTGATTCACCATGGCGTCCTTCGACGACTCCCGAGGACGCTTACCGCGAAGCGATACCTCGAGATCGAGGCGCGGATGGGACAGTTCTCCAGAGAAGTCGGCATCCCGATGGCCGCGCTCGACCTCGTCTTCTGGAGCCGCGAGACGGGAGAGATTTTCAAGTAGCGTGACCGCGGCACGGCGGACCACCGTCGCGTCTCAGTCGAACGGTATGCTGTTAACCTTGTTTAAGGTTGACCTCGCCCGAGACCGTGGCCACATTGGCGTGGTCCGAATGCTGATGTATCTCGGGTCGCATGAAGCGCGCGATGGGCGAACCGTCCCCGACGGAGCTCCAGACGAGATTGCTCGCTTGGTACGATGCGAACCGCCGCGACCTCCCGTGGCGGCGCACTGGGAATCCGTACCACATCCTCGTCGCGGAGTATCTCTTGCAGCGCACTCGGATCGTGAGCGGCACTCCCTACTACGAGCGGTTCCTCCGCAAATTCCCGACGGTCCAGAATCTCGCGGCCGCCCCGCTCGATGACGTGTTGACGGTGTGGGAGGGCCTCGGGTTCTACGGCCGCGCCCGGAGCTTGCACGCCGCTGCGCGGGCGATCGTCGAACGCCACGGCGGAGAAATTCCCCAGTCGTTCGAAGAGTTGAACGCCCTCCCGGGGGTTGGCCCTTACACGGCCGGTGCGGTTGGGAGCATCGCCTTCGGACTCCCTGTGCCCGCCGTCGACGGGAACGTGACTCGGGTCATCGCGCGGCTCTTTCGGATCCGTGACGACGTGACGACCGCGTCCGTTCGTCGCCGCGTTGCGGAGATTGCTGCACGCCTCGTTTCCTTCGACCGACCCGGGGCGTTCAACCAAGCGATGATGGAACTCGGCGCAACGGTCTGCACCCCGACGTCGCCGAGTTGTCCTCGATGTCCCGTCGAACGTGTGTGTCTTGCTCGGGCCGCAGGAGAGGAACGGGAGCTCCCCATGCGGCGGAGTCCGCGCTCCACGCCCGTGGTCCCCGTGGTATTTGGTCTCGTCACCGCCAGCGGGCACGTTCTCCTAGTGCGTCGCCCCCGCGGGCGGCTCCTCGGCGGTCTCTGGGCGCTCCCGGGGGGAGAACGGATCGGTCGGTCCGACAAAGGGGATCTGGTCGCGGCAGTCCGATCGCAGACCGGCGTCGACGTTGACGTGGCAGCACGATGGTCCCGGGTGAACCGCACGTTCTCCCATCGAAAATGGTCCGGGTCGATCTATCGGTGCACCCCGCGGGCGACACCCGTCGAAGGCAGGGCCGTTCGATGGCTCACCCGCGAGGATGCGCTTCGACTTCCTCTCGTCCCATTCCATCGGGAGGCCATCGAGGCGCTGGCCGGTATTGAGTCGTACCGCGAGGCTGACTAATATCCACTGGATTGGATAAATAGGGGGTGTCGCGCTCTTGGATCAAGACAGACCGAGCTGTCTCATGACGCCCACAAGGTCGTAGAAGAGCCGCTCTTCCAGAATCTCTCCCTTCTGGTTCCAGTGCGCGACCGTGCAGAACTCCACGCGGAACTTCTTGTTCGTTGGAGGGATTACTTTCCCGCCCGGTCCCATCATGGGCCCCTTGTGGGTTCCGGTGTGGATGGCGATCGTGCACGTCCAGTCGCCTTGGCCGAACATCGTCAGATACGGCCGGTTCCCGACCCGGTTGTCGGGAAACGTCTTGAAGTACTCGATTGCCTCCCGGTGATGGGCATGCCGTCCCTTCGTCGGCTCGAGCGCGCCCGGCCAATAAACGGCGACGCTCTCCGCATGTCGCTTGTTGAAGGTCTCCCAGTCCTGGCTGTTCCACGCATCGTCCAAGGTCTGCATCCGTTCGAGGTTCTCCTCCACGGTCACGAAAACCACCGAACGAGGTAGCGCCTGATTGCGCCATGACCTTTTGCGATTCCGCGAGGTAGCGACGAGGGTCTCCGTGTCTGGAGCGCAAAAGCTCTAATACGCACAGAAAGTAGCGGCCTGGGGATCGATGCCCAAGCCCACGCCCGGACGCGATTTCTATCTCGCCACCGAGGACGAGATCCGGGCGGGACGGACGACGGATGTCTACTTCGTTCGGACGTTGGACATCCTGAAGAAAGCGGGCCGGAGCCGCGCAAACGTCGTCGCCGAAGCCACGACCGGCGGCCTTCCGAACGACTGGCCCTGGGGGATCTTCTGCGGCCTCGAAGAGGTCGTCCATCTGCTGCAAGGGAAAGCGGTTAGCCTCTGGTCTCTCCCGGAAGGCAGCGTGTTTCCCCCGAAGACCCCACGGGGCGTGCCCGTCCCTGTGCTCACGCTCGAGGGGCCGTACGAGGAGTGGGCGCTGTATGAGACGCCGCTCCTCGGGATGATCTGCCAGGCAAGCGGCATTGCGACGAAGGCCGCGCGGATCCGGAAGCTCGCGAACGGCAAGCAGGTCCTGTCTTTCGGAGTGCGACGCATGCATCCGGGGATCGCGCCGCTCATCGAGCGGTCCGTTACGATCGGTGGACTCGACGCGATCACGACGCCGCTCGGCGCCGACCTGCTCGGGGCTCCTGCGATGGGAACGATGCCGCACGCCCTCGTCATCGTCATGGGCGGACCCCGCGAGGCGTTCGCCGCGGTCCACAAGTACCTCGAAGCCAAGATCCCTCGGATCGCTCTCGTCGACACGTACTACGACGAGAAGACGGAAGCCCTGCTCGCGGTCGAGGCGATCCCGGACCTCGCGGGGATTCGGCTCGACACCCCGGCGTCCCGACGAGGAAACCTCCCCGCGATCGTCCGAGAGGTGCGCTGGGAGCTCGACCTCCGCGGCCACAAGGACGTGAAGATCTTCGCATCCGGCGCCGTCGACGAGAAATCGATCCCCGCGCTCCTCGAGGCCGGCGTCGACGGCTTCGGCATCG
>VBME01000150.1 GCA_005878995.1 Methanobacteriota archaeon
GGACCGGTCCCCGTCAGAGGGACGCCTCGTAGTCATCGATCGAGGCCGTGAACGCTTCGTCCGACTTCAACGTGCCGCGCGCCTTGAGGACTTCGCGGGTCAACAGCCAGTAGACGGTCGCGAGGGCCCGTCGGCCTTTGTTGTTCGTCGGGATGACGAGGTCGACGTCCCGCGTCTCGTTGTTCGCGTCGCAGAGCGCGACGACGGGGATGCCGACGTTCAACGCCTCCCGCAACGCCTGCTGGTCCGCCGCGGGATCCGTGACGAGGATCACCTCCGGCTCGATGAAGTCAGGGAGGTTTGGGTTGGTGAGGGTGCCGGGCACGAACCGGCCCGCGAGGACCTTCGCGCCGACGTTCCTGGCGAACAGCCGCGCGGGCTTCTGCCCGTACTGGCGGGCCGCGACGACGAGGATGTTCTCCGGCTTGAATCGCCCGATGAACTTCGAGGCTTCGCGGATCCGCGTGTCCGTCTTCTTGATGTCCAGGACGTACAGGCCGTCGATCCGAACCTTGTAGATGAACGGCTTCATGTCGGCGCTTTTCTGCTGCGTCCCGATGTGGACGCCGGAGGTCAGGTACAGGTCCTCTGGGACCAGGAGTCCCTGGACGCCCGTCTGTTCCTCTTCTTGCATCACGCGCCTGCCTGGAGTTGTTCCTCGATCCGGATCAGTTCGTTCAACTTCGCGATCCGCTCCCCGCCGACGGCGCCGGTCTTGATGCCGAGGCACCCGAAGGCCACGGCGAGGTGGGCGATCGTATCGTCCGTGGTCTCGCCAGACCGGTGCGACATCACGGTCGCGTACCCGGCCGAATGGGCCAGGTCCACGGCGGCTCGCGTCTCGGAGAGCGTCCCAATTTGGTTCGGCTTAATAAGGATAGCGTTGGCGGCGCGTTGCTCGATCCCGCGTCGGAGTCGCTCGACGTTCGTCACGAAGATGTCGTCGCCGATCACCTTGCATCGGTCGCCGATGCGCTTCGTGAGCTCCGTGAAGGCGCCGAAATCCTCCTGGTCGAACGGGTCTTCCACGCTGAAGAGCGGAAAGTCACGCGCGAGCCGCTCCACGAAGTCGACCTGCTCCTTCGCCGAGAGCGCGCGGTCGCGATACCGGTACTTCCCACCACGGTAGAACTCCGACGCCGCGAAATCCAGGGCGGGTCGCACCGGGAAACCGGCTTCGCGTTCGACGCCACGACAAACGTCCGCGAGGAGCGAGAGCGCTTCCTCGTCTTGGAGTTGCGCGACCCAGGCGCCCTCATCGCCGCGACCGAGGGCCACGCCCGGCAGTCGCTTCATCAGCGCGTCGCGCACGAGCGCATGGACGCGGGCATTCGTGGTGACGTTGGCCAGAGCGGTCGGTCCCTGGGAAACGACGAGGTACTCCTGAATTGTGGTGCCGCCGATCGCATGACGGCCGCCCCCGATGACGTTCCCTAGGGGAAGCGGGATCGAGGGGCCTTGCGGGCCCGTCAGATAACGGAACAGCGGTTTTCCGGCGGATGCCGCAGCCGCTTTCGCATTCGCGAGCGATACCGCGGTGGCGACATTGCCCCCGATGCGCGCGAAGTTTGGGGTGCCGTCGAGTTCTCGCAGCGTACGATCCAGTCCGGCTTGGTCCTTCACATCGCGTCCTCGGAGCCGCGGTGCGATGGAGTCCTGGAAGATCCGAAGGGCGCCGTCGACACCGCCGGGGGGCCACGACGGCGCCTCGAGGGCTCCGGTGCTCGCGCCGCTCGGGGCCGCGGCGCGGCCTAGCGCGGCGCCCGCGACGATGTCGACCTCTACAGTCGCATTGCCGCGACTGTCGAGAATCTTCCGGATCGCGAGGCGGTCAATCGAGGGCATCCGCGACCCTCTGCACGCGCATCGGGAGGACGGCCGCGTCGAATTCGCGCGAAGCGAGCAGGATCGGGTCCGCGGTACCTAGGGAATTCGCCGCTACGAGTGGGGCGCCGAGCGAAATCTGGAGAGCACGGGCTCCGAGCATGCGAGCCTTTTCAAAACGCGTGTATGGCACAGGGAGCCCCGAGAGGCCGTCGAAGGGACGGCCTCGTATAAACGTTCCGCACGAGGCCCCGGTTCAGTTGGGTTGGGGTCTACATACCCGCCGGTTTGGGTTTCCCGATCCCAAAGTGACCGCGTACCACCACGAGGTAGGCGATGATGATGATCCACAGCACGATGCCGTATGGGAAGGCAACCGGGTAGAGGACGTACGTCCCGATGTTGAACACAATGTTCAGGACGCCGACGATCACGGTGAGCCACCATGCCCAAGACCGAAGTCGCAGTAGCCCAACACCCGAGATGATCGCAACGAGCGACAAGATCGTCACCAAGGCCGCGAGCGCCAACAGGATTCCGGCGACCCCTTGAAACTCCGCGGGCAACATCGTGGCCGCCGCCGCGAAGACGATCACCAGGAGAATCCCGCCCAAGAGGCCGAGGATTCCGAAGATGATCGTCAACACCGCCAAGATCGTCACACCAATTGGCCGCTTCGGCGCCATCGGGGCTCCGTACATCCCCGGAGGAGCCATGGGCGGCATCGTTCCAGCTGGAGCTGCCATTGATAACCTCTGGGCTGCATCAGGATAACATTATATAAATATTGCCGATAAAATAGGCGCCGGATTCCCGGAGACGGGAATTCGGACCAGCATGTTTATTTGGCCTCCGTGGTTTCGCGCCGCGGTGATTCCCCCATGGTGCAAGGTTATTGTGTGAAGTGCCGTGCCAAGCGGGAGATCAAGGGCGCGGTCGCGGTCAAGCTGAAGAACGGTAAGCCCGCGATGAAAGGCAAGTGTCCCGTGTGCGGCACGACGATGATGCGGATCGGAGCGGCAAAATAGGATCCCGGCGGCGGACCGATTCCGTCCCGGATTCTCGGCGGGCAGACTATTAATACGCCGAGCGAGTAGGTCGCGGCACGGTGTAATCGTGAAGGTCCCGGACATCAAGGTGACGCCCCCCGGGCCGAAGGCGCGGGAGATCATCGAACGGGACCGGACGTACATCGCAACGACGACGAAGTCCGCACCGATCGTGATCAAACGAGCATCCGGATCGGTTGTCGAAGACGTCGATGGCAACCTCCTCATCGACTTCTCGTCCGGCATCTCCGTCCTGAACGTCGGCCACGCCCATCCGAAAGTCGTCGACGCGATCTCGCGTCAGGCGGCGGCGTTCACGCACTTCGCCGGGACCGACTTCTACTACGAGATTCAGACGACGCTCGCGGAGCGGATCGGCAAGATGACGCCGGGGAAGCATCGTAAAAAGGTCTTCTTCGGCAACTCGGGGGCGGAGGCGAATGAGGCCGCGATCAAGGTTGCCAAGTCCCACACGAAACGGCACATGTTCCTCGCGTTCCTCGGTGCGTTCCATGGACGCACGCAAGGCGCGCTCTCCCTGACTGCGAGCAAGGCGCGGCAACGTGCAGGGTTCTTCCCGAGCATGCCCGGCGTCGTCCACGTCCCATACGCGTACTGTTACCGATGTCCGTACAAGCTGACGTACCCGTCGTGCGACCTGTACTGCGCCAACATCATCGAGGACACCTACATGAAGACGGTCGCGCCACCGGAAGACGTCGCAGCGATCTTCGTCGAACCCGTGCAAGGCGAGGGCGGATACATCGTGCCGCCGCCGGGTTGGATGGACCGGATCGCGAAGATCGCGAAAGACAATAACGTCCTCCTCATCGACGACGAAGTCCAGACCGGTTTCGGCCGCACGGGGAAGATGTGGGCGATCGAGCATTCGAAGGCGGTCCCCGACATCCTCACAATGGCGAAGTCGATGGGCGGCGGCGTGCCCATTAGTGCGGCGGTGTACCCGGCGGAGATGGACTTTCCGGAGAGCGGCAAGCACTCGAACACGTTCGGCGGGAACCCGATCGCGGCCGCGGCGTCCCTCGCCACCCTCGACGTAATCGAAGACGAAGGACTCGTCGCCCGGAGCGCGAAGCTCGGCGAGCACATGGCAAAGCGCCTCGACGAGATGAAAGACAAGTACGATTTCATCGGAGACCGCCGCGGGCTTGGGATGATGCAGGCACACGAGTTCGTCACGGACAAACGATCCGGCAAACCGGCCCCCGAGACTCGAGACAAGTTCGACAAACTCGCGTACGAGCGGGGCGTCATTCTGCTTCCCTGCGGCGAGTCGACGATGCGCTACATTCCCGCTCTTAACATCCCTCGAGACCTTCTCGACGCGGGCCTTGATGTTCTCGACGACGCGTTGAAGGCCGTGAACCGCGCTCGCTGAAACGCCAAGCCGGACGACGGTCGAACCCCGACTTGGTGACGTTCAAATAGGGCTGGCTCATTCTCGCCTGGCATGGCAGAGGGTGGAGGAGCCGCCCCCCCGCCGGAGGCACGGCGCGCGGGAGTCGGCAAGGGAATCTTTGCGGTCGTTGTGGTTGTCGTGGCGATCCTCGCGTTCGTGGGCGGCCTTGCCCTGGGTCCCGTAGTGTTTCCGCCCGCGGCCCAGGTTCCGACGCTCGTGGTCGGCACGAATATCCCATTCCCGCCCTTCGAGGATTACAACACGACGACGAACACGTTCTTCGGGTTCGACATCGACATCGCGAGGCTCATCGCACACGCATCGCACCGGACCCTTGTCATAAAGAACTTCGCGAATTTCGACGCACTGCTGACGACGGTGGGCGCGAACGGCGTGGACATGGCCGCCTCGGCCATCACCTCGACGGGGGCAACGGGCGCGAACCGCAGCACGTTCCTGACCTTCTCCACGACATACTATGACGCGAACCAGGGCGTGCTTATCCAATCGTCGAATCCGGATGGCGTGAACTGCCCCTCCAGCAACTGCTCGAATCCGAGTGTCCTAGACAAATCGAATTACGTGATCGGGGTCCAGCGGGGCACAACAAGCGAGTCCTGGACAAATGCTAACATCAAGAATGCGACCGTGCAAAACTTCACCGGGGTGGACACGGAGCTTGCCGCCCTGAGGTCCGGTGCCCTCACGGCCGTAATCATCGACAACGGACCCGCCGAGGCGTTCGCGGCTGGCTCGGGCGGCGCGCTCGTCCTTGCCGGAACGATCTTCACCGGCGAGAAGTACTCGTTCGCGGTGGCTCACTTGGATCCCCAGGATCTGATTCCCGTGATCAACGGCGTGATCTTCACGTCCCAACAGAACGGCACCTATCAGCAACTGATCACGAAATGGTTCGGCTAGGTCCGCGAAGCGGGGCTCAAACGCCCCGCGTCTCCCCTTCCCGTTCCTCACGACCGATCCGAGGGTCAGTACTTGGTCCAACGGCGGTGGCTGCGGTCTCTGAAAGCCTGGGTTCCCCGATGGAGGATCTCCGTCACGGGTCGTGCAGACTTCCAACGCAACGCGACCCGGTTCGTCCTCAGAGTCCTTGCCGGCCTGGGCATCACGGCGCTCGGCTTTGGCCTGGTGATCTGGCTCGGGACCCTGCGCTACTACAATCTGGGGTACGCGGAATCCATCCTTCCGGGCCTGGGTCAGGGTTTCCTGGTCACAATCCGCCTGGTCGCCGTGGTCATTCCGCTCGGTTTCGCCCTAGGATTCCTCTTCGGCTGGGCGCGCACGACTCGTTCCCTCATCCTGCGGGGTCTTGGTGCGGCATACGTCGAGGTCTTTCGCGGCCTTCCTCCGATCGTCCTCATCTTCTTCAGCTATCTGATCACGACCCTTGCCATCCTGAATATCTCGAAGAACCCGTTTATCGCGGGTGACGTGGCCCTCTGGATGGGCGCAATTGCCCTTTCGCTGCACTCCGGCGCCTACCAAACCGAAATCATTCGCGCTGGAATCCTGTCCGTCCCTACGGGGCAGATCGAGGCGGCGGATTCTGTCGGCTTGAGCCGCTGGCAAACGATGTTTCGGGTGACGCTCCCTCAGGCGTTCCGCGTCTCGCTCCCGCCCCTCGGGAACGAGTTCGCTTCTGTCATCAAAGACACTTCACTCCTGAACATTATCGGATGGCTCGATCTCGCCCAGATCGGTCTTCTTCAGGTCCCAGCCGCGCTCAAGGCGGACTTCAACCTCGTCTTCATCATCTGGATTGAGATCGCGATGCTCTACTTCGTTCTCACGTTTGTTGTCACGAAGGCGGTCCGCTTCGTGGAGAATGCCTACAAGGTCCCCGGCCTGGAGGCCGCCGAACTATGACCATGGTGCGGATTCAAGGACTGCACAAGTCGTTCGGGACCTTGCACGTGTTGCGGGGCGTTGACCTCGACGTGAATCGAGGTGACGTCTTGTGCATCATCGGGCCGTCCGGGTCCGGAAAGTCGACGCTCCTGCGTTGCACGAATCTACTCATCTACCCGGATAAAGGCGACATTTTCCTCGAGGGCGTCAAGGTGACCAGCCGCGAGGTCCGGCCCGAGTGGGTCCGTCAGCAAATCGGGATGGTGTTCCAGCAGTTCAACCTCTTCACGCACCTGACCGCCTTGCGCAACGTTATGTTGGGCCTCGTCCGAGTGAAGAGAATGGACTCCGCGGCGGCCCGTTCCAAAGCGGAATTCGAGCTCGAGAGGGTGGGGCTTGCCGACAAGAAGGACGCGTACCCGGCACAACTATCCGGTGGACAGCAACAGCGGGTCGCGATAGCGCGCGCCCTGGCCATGGACCCGAAGGTCATGCTGTTCGATGAACCGACGTCCGCTTTGGACCCCGAATACATCCATGAGGTCCTCGACGTCATGAAGCGGCTTGCGGAGGAGGGGATGACGATGATGGTCGTCACGCACGAAATGGGCTTTGCAAAGGAAGTCGCTGACTCAATCATTTTCTTCGATCAAGGCCAGATTGTCGAGCGCGGCTCGCCCGAGGAGATCTTCGACCGTCCCGGTCACGAACGTACGAAAGCCTTTGTCAGCAAAATCCTCCGGTGAGAAATTGGTCGCGGATTCCCAGGGCACACAACCACCGAACGGCGAGAAAGTGATGGAGTCCGTCCCGACGCGGCCTACCTGGGCATCACAGGCCCGCGGTGCCGCGCTGGCGAGCGCCCCGGCGGCGCTCATGGCTGGAATCGTGATCCTGATCGTCCTGGCGTTTCTTGCCACCCTGGCATTCGTCGGCGTGATCGATGCGGTCTTCATCCTCCAACGATGGCCCAGCGCGTACCTGCCCCTGTGGAGCGGCCCGCTTTGGAACTCCCTGTTCCTCACAATCGCTTCGTACGTGATCGGATTCGCCGTTGCCGTGCCCCTAGGGGTCGTCCGCGCGTACGGTGTCGGGAAAACTCGGAATCCCATTGCCTTCCTGTTCTACGCGCCTGTAACGGGCTACGTCCATGCGATCCGAGGCACCCCGTTTTTCGTGCAGCTCTGGCTCGTTTTTTTCGTGGTCATCGAGGCGGCGCCCCGATTAAACATACTCGGATGGAACGTCTACTTCTGGGCCGGGCTCCTCGCCCTCACGCTCAACACGATCGGCTACCAATCTGAAGTCTTCCGGGGCGGCTTCCAAGCGGTCGGGCAGGGGCAAATCGAAGCTGCGAAGGCCCTGGGGCTTAGGGGTCCCCAGGTCTTCCTCCACATCACGCTCCCCCAAGGCCTCCGTCTGATCACCTTGCCCTTGACGAACGAGTTCATCGCGTTGTTCAAGGCGAGCACAATCGTGAGCTACATCTCCGTCTACGAACTCTTCGTGTGGGCCGAAAACCTGGGAGTGCGATTCGGACATCCGATCGAGGGTTTCCTGATGATTTCCTTGTACTATCTGCTCATCAACATCCCATTGAGCCGAGGCATAACTTACGTGGAGCGTCGGCTCCGAATCCCGGGGCTCGGGACACAGCCAGGCGGAGAATCGTTTGCCTTCCGGTTCCTAGGCCGCAGCGACGAGACCCGCCGCGTGATCGGCTGGTCCCGCGGGCAACCCATTCGCGCGCGCAGCGGGCTACGACAAACGAGCAACGGGTTTGCTCAGGTGCCGACGGGATCCCGCGGGCGGCTCGTACCAGCCGGCCGACAGCAACCGCGGGACGGGGACGAGGACCGCCCGGTCCCGACCGGCTTGCCGGCCACAACGGCGACACCGGAACGGGGCCTCCCTACCTCGTGACTTCATCCGGATACC
Organism: Methanobacteriota archaeon; assembly: GCA_005878995.1. The sequence continues at coordinate 8,098 of VBME01000150.1, forward strand.
GCAACGATCGCACAAAGGATTCGCAATTTTCGCCTGGACGCTCGTGAGCGCGAGGACGCGGAATTTCTCGAGATTGATTGTCCGAGGCTCGCCGCGTACGGAGCCAACTACCTCGAGCCTATCTCCAACGGCCAAGGCACGGACTGCTTTCCGGAATTTCTTTGAGGGCTCATAGGCGGTCACCTCTCTCGCGCCGAGCCGGAAGACGACGTGGCCCCCCGGCAGCGTCTTCGCGGCTGCGGTCACTCGACCGACGAATCGGCCGGCCGTGCAAGGCACCGCGGCAGGGCCAGCGAGTACATGGTCGTCCGTACCTTGGTTGGTGAGGAAGAGCAGCCAGCGGCTCGGGGGCTCGGACCGAAGGATCTTGACGGCCTTTTCGAGATCAGTTGGGCTGTCCCCCCGTACGCCAAGCAGCACAGGGCAAGGGGTCCGGGGCGCGATGACCACGCGGTCGCTGTCATAGTCGTAGTTGTTGAACGTGCTCGAATAGCGCCGATCCATTCGGCGGACGGATGCCGGATCGACCACCCGGGCCGTGCCCCAGCGGGACGCTTCTCGATACGCCAAGATCTCCCACGTGCGATCGTGCGGCCGCCACGAGCAGGCCGCCGACGCCCCGATGATCCCGCGGCCTGATTTCCACTCGCGCCATCGTCCCAGTCCGCGAATCCCCGCGAGAGCCTCAGACCGCGAGACGATTGAACGAACTGCCTGCCAGTACAACCCGGGGAGCGGTTTCTTGCGCAAGACCACGAGTCCGGGGTCCGTCCCATCGGCTTCCAAGTCGGACCACCGCTCGATGAGGGCACTGACCCGCTCGACCACGTCGTCCGGTTCGGGTCCGGTCGCACCCCGGTGATAAACTCGAACGGAATGACCGTCAATCGACCCGGCGACGATGGCGTTCCCACGCCCGCGGCCCACGCACAGACAAATCGCCCCGTTCCCGCGGGTCTTCCAGGGGATGTTCGGGTTGAGACGGACGAGCCGCGGGTATCCGATCAGGTCGAAGTCCCCAGTCAAGTCGCGAACGATTTCCGTTGCTAGGAATGTCGTGCACATGCCTCGGAGGCTGTCGGTATCATCGACGCCAATCCAGAGGACCATAACAAGCACCTCGAAGTCCGTTCACCCCCAAAAAAGCCGCGGCTCCGAAGATTCATATAGCGTCGGCCCCTTCGAAGCGCGTCATGCCGGTGAAGACGTTCGAATTCTCCGCCGTGGACGGCCGCCGATTCGTGAAGCCGACCGACCGTTGGGTCAATCTCCGAGTCGACCACAACAGTTCCGTCACACTCGTCTCGGAGATCGGCGAGCGACAGGCCTCCGTGGACTTCCGCTTCACCGCGAACTACCATGCGTCGGAAGCGGTCGTCGGCCTCATCCAGATCGAGGGGAACCTGCTCTGGGAGGGAGACGCGAAGGCGCTCGTGAAGGGGTGGTCCTCCGGCGGTCAGATGCCGCCGGAGGTCGCCCAGGAGATCCACACGGTCATCATGACGAACTGCATCCCGGAGGCGGTCATCCTCGCGCGCGAGCTGCGCCTACCCCCGCCGGTGCCGATTCCCCAGGTGAACATCCCGCAACAGCCCGGAAAACCCGCGAAGGGGCGGTCTCCGGAAATCGCCTGATCACTTGATGTGGTCCAGGGAGAACGATCCGATCGAGACGCTCGACTTCGTGTACGTGTAGCGGATCCAGCCGCGGCTCTGCACGTCGCAGATCCCTTTGATGCTCATGAACGACTTCAGCTGTTCGACCTTGAACTCGATGCTGCCGTCCATGAGGGATCCGAGCATCTGGATCTCCTGCTCCTCGTGCATCCCCTTCTCGATCACGTAGAACGCGACGGCCTTGTCCCGCTTCCGGCGGCCAACGAATGGCTGGAGGAATTTGAACGTCGTCGTCGGGTCCAGGTACGCGATCAGGGTCGAGACGCTGCGGAACCCGAGGCGGTAGGTCGGATACTTCTTCTTCCACTCGCCGGCTTTCGCGTCGACGGCTTTCAGGAGCGCCTGGTGATCCGTCGGGTCATCGATGTACGTCGTGTTTGGATCTGACGCGTCCGCTCCCATCGACTTCGAATACGCATCGATGTACTCGACCAACCCGAGCTTCTCGTACTCCTCGTAGCCGGGAAGGACAAACGCCATCTCCTCGCGAACGTCCGCGGGCGCTTTGTCGGTGAGGACCCACAGGACAGGAGACCCCTTCTTCAGACCCTCCGCCATGAAGAGGTCGACGAGGACCTCCTTGCCGACGTACGCGGGCCCGTACACGGACGCGTTCGTCCCGAACGGGATGCCACCGAACATGAGGTCGTCGAGGCGCGCGATCCCCGTCTTGCCCTTCTGCTGCTTCACCTCGACCTGGAGTTCCTGTTCCCGGGCCTCGATGTCTTCCGTGATGAGGCCCTGCTCCCGCAGCCGGAGTTCCTCCATCTTCTGGGTGAGGTACTTCTCTTTCGTCCGGACCTCTTCCTCCTTCGCGGTAATCTGGCCCTTCAGCTCCTCGAGCCGGGACTTGAGTTCGAGTTCGTTGACGGAACCGCCCAAGGCCTTCGCTTGCGCAACCTTCCGCTGCTCCGCCTGGAGCACCTTTTCGCGGTACAGGAGGTCTTCCTCTCTCCGGAGAAGTTCTTCCTCTTTGTAGGTCAGCGGCTCTTTCACTTTCTTGACCTCGTCCTCTTTGATCTGCAGGTCCTCTTGCAGGCGTTGGAGTTCCTGTTCCCTCAGTAGAATCATCTTTTCCTTGTGAAGGACGTCTTGCTCCTTCTTCGAGAACGCCACCTGGACTTCCGATTTCGACTTGCCCTCGAATGACTGGGCCTCCGACCGGACCTTGTCTTCGATCTTGTGCTTGCCGATCTCCTCCTCGAGGACGATGATCCGCTTCTTGAATTCCTCTTCCTTCGAGAGGTAGTCATGTTCCATTTCCCGGAGCTCCTCTTCGAACCGGCGTTTCAGCTCCTCGCTCGGGGCACCGCCTCCTTCCGCAGAGGCCGACGCGGCTCGGTCCTCCTTCGCCGTCAGGACCGCCTCCCGTTCCGCGAGGGCGAGCTCCCGCTTCTTCAACTCCCGCTGGTCCGGCTTGAGCTTCCCGAGCCCGGCTTCGACCTGCTTTCGGAGCTGCTCGTTCACGGAGCGTTGCTCCGCGATCTGGGCATCGAGCGCCTCGCGCGCTTTCGCCTCCTGCTCGAGTCGCTTCTTGAGCTCCGGCGAGAGGCCTGCTTTGAGCTGCTGGGTCTTGACGTACTTGATGACCGCAATCGAGCCTTTCTTGATGTGCTGGATCTCTTGCTCCAGCTCTTTCCGCTTCGCGAACTCGGTCTGGAGTTGTTTCGATAGGTTCGCGGACTCCTCGATGAACTTGACCGGGTCGAACTTGCCTTGACGGAAGTTCGCGAGCTCGCGGTTCAACGTGGTGCGCATCGCATCGAGCTCGGCCCGAAGGCCGTCGACCTCGAGCGCCTTCGCGCGCAAATCGCGGACCTTGTCGTCGGACATCCGTTCATCGGAGGTCTTGACAGGTTTTCCGCCCCCGGACGCCGTCGGCACGCCGATCCACTCCTGGAACGCCGTGTCTTCCCCACCGAGCCACTTCCGCAGCGCTTCGTCGCGGGCGTCCCCGGACGGGGTCGCGAGCCAAGCGGCTGAAGCGCCGTCCGATTCGCTCTTGGGCCACGACGCGACGGCCGCGTCGGGGCTCTTCGGTGGATCCGACTGTTTCGTGCCGCAGACGACGCACTCGCCGTGGGGGTTCACCTCCCCTCCGCACACGCGGCACGCCGGTGAGACGGTTTCCTCCGTCGGCTTCACCGCCATCGGGCCTGTGCCTCCCAGCGCATGAATTGCACGACCGACCCGGATGATCCGGTTCTTGGCGACTACGAACCCCCAGGGTATTTAGTGGTATTGACTCGAATATCATGGAGCAACCTTGCCGGCTCTCCGGACGCGAACGCGCTCCGCGCTCGCACGGGCCGGAGCAGTATTTATACGGCCGGACGAGTCTGACGGTCACAGCGGAGTGCGGAGGCGGGCGGGCCTTGGGGACGGAGAGCGACAAGCGGATCATCATGCGGATCGACCCGAACGACGAATCGATCACCCTCAAGGACATCATGCAACGGATTCAAGAAATCCAGCGGCAGAACCCGGACCTCGACGTGTTCTTCGACGGAGACGAGTACGCGGTCTGCTCGCGGCCGAAAGAAAAGGCGAGGGCCATCGCGGAGACCGTCGAAGGCCGCAAGAAAGCGTGACCCATCCGAAGCTTTTTTCCCGCGCGGCGCATAGCGCCGACCATGGTCCCGAAGAAGCCCACGAAGGCCGACCTCACATCCGTCCCGATCGAACACCTGGATCTCGAGAAGACCCAGACGGTCGCGGACCTCGTCGACGGCTACAAGCACATCTCCTTCCAAGCCCGGACGTTGGGCCTCTGCGCCTCGGTCCTGGAGAACATGATGACGGACCCGAAGTGCACGGTCTTCTTCGGCGGCGCGGGCGCGCTGACCCCGGGGGGGCTGAAGAAGGTCATGCGGGACATGGTCGAGTTCGGACTCGTGGACGTCGTCGTGACGACGGGCGCGATTGCGTACCATGACTTCTACGAGGCGCACGGCCACCGGCACTACCGCTCATCCCCGGACGCGGACGACATCGTCTTGCGGGAGCACTTCCTCGATCGCGTGTACGATACCCTCGCGGACGAGTCCCTCTTTCGCGAGTGCGACGACGAAATCGCGGCGCTCGCCGACTCCCTCGAACCTCGACCGTACAGCAGCCGCGAGATCCTTTGGGACATGGGGAAGATCGCGTCCAAGGATCCGACGAGCCTCGTCGGCGCGTGCTACCGAAAAGGCATCCCGTACTTCGTTCCCGCGCTGAACGATTCGTCGATCGGGATTGCGCTGGCGAAGCACCACCATGATCGCGTCAAGAAGGGGCGAGAGCCGATCGCCCTCGACTCGATCAAGGACAACTACGAGATCGCGCAGGTGAAGCTGAAGTCCCCGAGGACCGGGGTGTTCTACGTCGGCGGAGGCACGCCGAAGAACTACATCTCGCAGGTCGAGGTGATCCAGGAAGTCATGGGCTATCCGGAAAACCCGCACATGTACGCGGCGCAGATCACGACGGACGTCCCGCAGTGGGGCGGCCTGAGCGGCTGCACGTTCGAGGAGAGCCAATCGTGGGGCAAGTTCCACAAAGACGCGAAGATGGCCCAGAGCCTCGTCGATGCGACGATCGGCCTTCCAATCCTCGTCGGGTATCTCCTCCAGAAAGGCGTCGCTAAGAAACGGAAGCAGAAACGGTACAAGTGGGAAGGCGAAGAGCTCGTCGAGCTCAAGTGAGAAGCCCGGCTAAGAATCGCGAAGGGAACGTGCGTACTCCCGCAGCACATCTTCCTGCTCCGGCTCGATCACCCCGCGGAGCGTGCCATACGCCTTGTCGGCCCGTTCCCGGATCTCACGAATCGCAGCATCGGACGATACGCCCTGATGAATCAGGTAGGCCGCCAGCATGGTGCCAGTTCGGCCGCGACCGGCGTAGCAATGGACGAGGACCTTCTTTCCTTCCGCGTGCTTCACATCGACGAAGGACACGAACTCATCGATCTGGTCGAGGGTCGGCGCTGTGAAATCGTCGACGCAGATCTTCTTGTGCTCGAACCCCGCGTCCTCAATCTCGAACGTGTTGAGCCGGTCGCACTCGAGGCTCACGACGACGGAGTAGCCCATCTTCCGGAGACGGGCGAAATCCCATTCCATGTACGCCGGCCCAGGCAGGCCTGCTAGGCGGCCGCCGTCGACCGTATAGTAGAGCATCTCCATGCGGGGAGCCCATCGCCCCGCAGTAGTTCAAAATAGCGCCCCGCGTATCGTCGCTCGACATGGTCCGCGGGCGGATGACGATCGGCCTCTACAACTCGTATGATTCCGTGCGGTTCGCCGAAGCGCACCGCCGGGCGATCGCACGTGCGGCGCCGGTCGCGCTCGCGTTCGACGGGAGCCTCGCAACGTTCGGGTTTCCGTACGCAAAAGACCTCCGCACCCCGCAGGAAGTCGCCGTCTGGGTTTCCGGCACGACGAGCATAGGGGAGGCCGGGAAATATCTGCGGGAGCTCGCGGACCTCGGCCGGTTCCAGACATTCGGATTCCCCAATCGCGGCTTTCCGCCGCAACTCGGCGAGGTCGTCGTCACGACGAACCGCCCGGATCCGAAGAAGGCGACCACTGCGGCCTCTCTCGCGGAGATCTTGACCAACGGCAACTCGATTCTCTTGGTCTTCGGTCTGGGACCGCGAGGGCTCGACGACCGCGAGGTCTATCCTCTCGGCCGCTACCATTTCGACTTGACGGGTCGAGGCCTCTCTCTCGAAACGGCTACTGCGATTGGTGCCGCGCCGGCCCTCATCGCGGCGCACTTGCGGGAATGACGCCGCCCTGTGTCCTGCGCACCACCGACCTGTCGGGCCCCACCCGAATTCTTATATACGCCGGGACTGTCGGACCCGCCTGCGATGCCCCGCTTCGAAGGAGAGCTGTGCGACAACATCCTCCTCGGGAGCCAGGCGCGGTTGCCGACTCGATACGGCCAATTCCGGATTCACGCATTTGTCTGCCCGTTCTCGGGGGAGGAGCACGTCGCGCTCGTCCGGGGCCACGTCGCGGGAAAGCGGGACGTCCTCGTGCGCCTCCACTCCGAATGCGTGACGGGCGATGTCTTCGGCTCCGAACGGTGCGATTGCGGCCAACAGCTCGACGCAGCGATGAAGCGAATCGGTCGGGCAACCGCCGGAGTCCTGCTCTACATGGCCCAGGAAGGGCGAGGGATTGGGATCGCAAACAAGGTGGCCGCATACCACCTCCAGGACCATGGCCTCGACACGGTCGACGCGAACCGAATCCTCGGATTCCCCGCGGATCTTCGGGACTACAAGTGCGCGGCGTGCATGTTGCGCGTCCTGGGGGTGGCGTCCGTGCGGCTCATGACGAACAACCCGGCAAAAATTGAGGAACTGGAAGGCTACGGGGTCCGTGTGTCGAAGCGAATCCCCCTCGAAGCCCCGGTCACAGCGGCGAACGTACGCTACTTGCGTTCGAAGAAGGAGCGGCTGCGGCATCTGCTCACGACGCCGACGGTCCGCGCAGTTCGATCGACGCGACGATCGCGTCCGCGGTGACCGTCTCGCCCGCGGCCACTCGGATCTCGCGGACCACGCCATCCCCGGGCGATGGAATCTCATTCTGCATCTTCATCGCCTCGAGGACGATGAGCGTCTGCCCCCGTCGCACCCCTGCGCCCGGGGTCACGTTCACCCGGACGACCCGCCCCGGCATCGGGGCGCGCACGTCGACGAGGCTCCCCGCTCCGCCTGCGCCCCGGCCCGTCGTCGGCGCAGTTTCCGAGACCTCCGAAATCCGGAACCGATGAACACCGTCGTCGAGGATTGCGGTTTCCCCCTGGAGCTGCACACGCACTCCCTTCGCCCCGATGCGGATTTCCATCGTATCGGCCGGAGACCGCGCGCGGACGCGGTAGCGCGCTCCGTCCACCCGAACCTCGAACCCGCCGGCCCGGGGCTCGATTTCGATGTCCCGTCGCTCACCATCGATTTCGAGGCGGAACCGCATGGCCTCCTCCCGCGAGCTGCGACTGGCGTCCCGCGAGCGCCCATTTCGAGGTCGGAGACCGTTCGACGGGGAACGTCGGCCCCATGGAGAGACGGTCCGCGGCAACCAGGGCCGCGGCGATCGCCGCAATCCGTTCCTCCCAAGGCCCGCGGCCTCGAATCTTTTCCGCGATCCGCAGGTCCGCGACCATCGTCGTCCAGAGGTCCCCGCGGGTGAACGCGCTCGTCCGAAGGATCGCCCGGTGGAACGGAAGATTCGTGTGGATGCCGCGAATTTCGAACGCGTCGACGGAGCGCCGCATCTGCTCGATCGCCAGCGTCCGGCTTCGGCGGTGCACAATGAGCTTCGCAACGAGCGGGTCGTAGAATGGCGGGATCACGGACCCGTCGGTCACGCCGCTGTCCACCCGGACGCCTGGGCCGGACGGCGCGCGGTAGGCGACGATGCGGCCCGGGGACGGGAGGAAATTGCGAATCGGGTCTTCCGCGTTCACCCGACACTCGATCGCGTGGCCCCGATGCGCGACCTCGGACGGCGAGACCTCGAGGCCATCCCCCGCCGCGATCCGAAGCTGCTGTCGGACGAGGTCGACGCCGGTCACGGCCTCGGTGATCGGGTGCTCCACCTGGAGCCTCGCATTCACCTCGTTGAATGTGAAACGGCGGTCGTGGAGCAGGAATTCCACCGTGCCGGCGTTCCGATATCGCATCGCCTGAAGCCCGCGGACGGCCACGTCGATGAGGCGCGATCGGAGCGCTCGCGAGACGGCGGCCGAGGGAGTCTCTTCGACAAGCTTCTGATGACGTCGCTGGACACTGCACTCCCGCTCGACGAACCCGACGGCGCGGCGGGCGTCAACGAGGACCTGAATCTCGACGTGTCGCGCACGCTGAAGGAACTTCTCGAGGAAGAGGTCCGGATTCCCGAAGTTCGCCAGCGCGACACCGCGCGCGGCCTCGAACGCGGGGGCGAGTTCGGACGGTCGATCGACACGGGCCATGCCAATGCCCCCGCCCCCGGCCGTTGCCTTGAAGAGGACCGGATATCCGATCTCCCCGGCGACGACGTGTGCATCGTCGGGAGACTGGATGACACGGTCAACCCCTTGGGTGACGGGCACTCCCGCGGCAGACATCGTCCGCCTCGCGGCAATCTTGTCGCCGGAGAGCGCGAGTGCCTCGGCGGGCGGCCCGACGAAGACGAACCCTTCCTCCGCGCACCGCGCCGCGAACGTCGGGTTCTCCGATAGGAACCCATAACCGGGATGAATCGCCTCGACGCCGGCCTGGTGGGCCGCGTGGAGGACGTGGGCAATGTTCAGGTAGCTGTCCGCGGGCAGCGGGCCTCCGATCTCCAGGCTCTCGTCCATGGCCCGGCGATGGAGCGCTCGCCGATCCGCTTCCGAGAAGACGCCCACG
>VBME01000057.1 GCA_005878995.1 Methanobacteriota archaeon
ACCTCGATCATCCGATCGGCGCCCAGGCCGTCGATTTGGTAGCCGGTCGCGGGGGATGCGTCCGTATCGATGAAGATCCAGACCGTGTCCATCGTCCCGGGAGACGCTCCCCCTCCCTGGAGGGCCGTTCCCCGGACCTGCACGTAGAAGGCGAACGGGCCTACGTTGTCGACCGCCCCGAACCGGATGACGTCCACGTTCGCGTTCGGGACGGACCCGGACGTGGCATCGAGTTTCGAGACGGCTCTCCAGTCGTCGAACACCCCATCGATCTGAATCGGATGCATAGACCCTGGGTACGCCGGTGTATTGAGGAGCGGCACGAGAAGCAGCGCGACGGCCACCACGGGAATCAGATAGAGTTTCCAGCCGGCGGTTTGCATCATCCCGCGGAGTCCGACAGCATGGAAGCCTGCGGGTCGGATTCCTCCGAGCCCGTTCGTGAGGCCGTTCGTTCGGCCTACCCCGTTTGTGATCCCGTTCGTGCGGCCGACGCCGTTCGTCAGCCCGTTGGTCCTCCCGAGACCGTTCGTCAATCCATTCGTCCGGCCCACGCCGTTGGTCAACCCGTTCGTGCGGCCGCGGTCGTCCGCGAGGCCGTTCGTCATCCCGGACTTTCGCCCGCGTCGCCGCTCGAGGACAAGGCCGTTCGTGAGGCCTTCCTGCGAGGCCACCGTCGTGGCACGTTTGCCATAGGCTCTTTTCTTCTTCCGCTCGGCCGGTTCCGTCCCCTCGGAGGGGGTCGGCGGTCCCGAGCTCTCGCCGGGCGGCGGCGCCGGACCGGCTTGGAGTTCCTCTTGGACCATATCCTGGACCGCGGCATGACCGAGGTCGTCCAGTTCGTCTTCCAACGTCGGGGGCGAGGCGAACTGCGCGCCGCAATTTGCACACGTCGTGGCGTCGAGCGCCACAGGGACGTCGCACATCGGACAAGGCACCGTGAGATCGGCCGCCTTGGCGGGTCCCTGGCTCTCCTGCGATCCTCGAATCCGACTCTGCTGAGCGAGGTCCTCTTGGCCGAGTCGCGCGTGAAGTTTCGCCTTCAGGACCCACAGACCCGGGTAGTTTGGCTGGATCTCGGCGAGGCGGTCGAGGGTCTGAATCCCGCCCGCCGCTTCATTGAGTGTCGCTTGAACGGCGGCTAGCGCGAACAGGGCGTCCGCGTCGTTCGGATCCAGCGTCAATCGTTCTCGCGCAATCTGCAGAATCAGCTGGATGCGGCGCCGCAACTCTTCTTGCGCCGACACGCATCACCCCTCGAGCGGCCGCGTCAGGCCACACCGAAGCGCGAGATCGGGATGCGCACCGATTGCATCGCGCAGCGCAGCCTGGAAAACGCCTTTCGCAGTGCCCGCGCCGAGCCCCTGGGCGCAGACGCTCCAGAGGTCCCGATGGACCGCGGCGACGAGTTCCCGGAGCCGGTCGAGGCCCGCTTCGCTCCCGTCAATCATCTGGTCGAAAACGGCTTGGCGCAATTCTTGGTGGTCCGTCGTAAGGCGATGCTCCATCTCGATCTCAATCGCCGGCGTCCCGACGTACCGGATGCGCTCGAAGAGGGAGTGGAAGTACGCGACGTAGAAGTCGATCACCTCACGAAGGGGGCCTCCGTCATCCTCAAAATCGACTTCGAGCCGCAAGTGCGGGGACCGGAGGCGGTACTCGAACGTCCGCGCGTCGTGCGGCCGGCGGTCGACGAGTCCGAGGTCCGCGAATCGTTGCAAGAATTTCGAGGCCGTCGTGATGTGAATGTGAAGCGACCGTGCGACCTCGCTGGACAGATGCCAGTCCCCGTCTCGCAGGGCCCGCAAGATCGCGACGCTGTTTTCGCCCGAGAGAAGGAGGATTGCCTGACGGAACGTTTGTTGGTCCATAGCGTAGGCCTCGAGCGGGAGCGTGCCGGACGACGCGAAGTCTATTCGTCGTGGAGTCGAGAGCTCTTAAGGGATGTCCCGGGATTCTCAGGTCCGATTATCGTGCCTCATAACAGATGCCGGACGGACGAACCGGAGTCAGGTAATCAGCCCGCTCCCGCGAATCGCGGCGGTGTCGAACGATCGGCCACACCGCCACCGAACCTCGCAACTGAGCAAGGTTGAAGTATGGGTACCCGATTCGGGCCCCCTACGGCCGGCTCTGCCTGTCCCAGCTGAACCTCCCTTCGCCCGCGGCCCGGTGCGAGGGACACCCGATGCGTTACACTCGATTTGAGAAAGCTCGAATTATCGGAGCGCGGGCGCTCCAGATCAGCATGGGATCCCCGATCCTCATCGACGTGCCGGTGGGTATCGTGGACCCGATCGAGATCGCGTGGATCGAGTTCAACAGCGGGGCGATCCCGATCACCGTTAAGCGGGAAATGTAGGCGTCGGTCCGCTCGATTCCGCCAGCCGGGTCAGCCGGCTTGCAACGTTCCGCGGAGATGTGCCCGGCCGGCGCTCGGAACGACCCCGCTCCCGCACCGTTCTTCAAACTCTGAGGGGGTAAGACCGACCCGATGAGCTTCCCCTCGGGTCTCGCACGGATGAACACGTGGGACCACACCGTACCGCGGGCAAGCTTTCCGCTCCGAGCCGATTGGCCTCGCCGAGGCAGTGGATGCGTTGCCCCGTCATCCTGGGCGTTTCGGCGCTCGCGATCGTCCTCGTCGTGCCCGCGTTCGCGGTCCCCCTCCCGCTCAGTGCCCTGCCGCTCGACTATTCGTCCCTCTATTCGCCGGACTGGCCGATGTACGGGCACGACCTGTGGGGGACGCACTTCAACTCGGTCGAGACCGCCGTGAACGAATCCACGGTTGGTTCCTTGGTCGAGAAGTGGCGGGTCGACGGGATCGGGATGTACGGGACGCCCGCGGTCTCCCAGGGCACCGTCTACGTCTCAACCGCTGCAGGGGACGTCGTGGCGCTCGACGCGGTGTCGGGCGCGCTGAAGTGGACGACCCACACCGGCCTCACGATGACCGCGAGCCCCGCGGTTGCCAACGGGCTCGTCTTCGTCACGAACCTCGGCCCCGACGCGCGCGTATGGGCCCTCGACACCGCGACCGGGACGCTCGTGTGGTCCTCGGTGATTGACCAATACGCGGCCGGGTGGGGTTCGCCCGTCGTCGTTGGCCCGTTGGTCATCGTCGGCCAGTCGGGAGGGGACGAGGAAAGCGGCACGCAACCTCATCGCGGCTCCTTGCAGGCGTTCAACGCGGCGACGGGGAGTCTCGTCTGGCGGACGTACACGGTCGCTCCGGGGCACCTAGGCGGAGCCGTCTGGTCGACCCCGGCGGTCCTGAATGACCTCGTGTACATCGGGACCGGCAACTCGTTCGACGGTGTCCCGGATCCGGGGAACACCGCGATGATGGCCTTCTCGCTGGAGACCGGGGCGATTGTGTGGTCGCACCAGTTTGAAGACTTCGGCGACGAGGATTTCGGCGCGTCGCCTCAAGTGTTCCCGACCCAGGCCGGGTTCGTCGTCGGCGAGATGCAGAAGAGCCACTACCACGAACTCGACGCGGCCACCGGGGACCTCCGTTGGAGCATCACGCTTCCGGTCAACTGGTCTGTGATCGGTACGCCCGCAGCCGCTTACGGCGCGATCTACAGCGCCGGGTCCGAGGCGACCCCGGACGGTTACCCGGTCGGCGACTTCTGTCTCGGCGTCGAGGATGGTTCGGTGCTCTGGTCACACCCCTCGACGGGCTCGTTCTCTGCAGCGGCGGCCGCCGGTGGCGTCATCTTCATGCCCGAGACAATCGGGATCTTGCATGCGTACGACGCGGCAACGGGCCTAGAGCTTTGGAACAGCACCCTCCCGGGAAATACGTACAGCGGCCCGGTCATCAGCCTTGGCCTCGTGTACATGGGAACCTCGACGGGCCTGGTTGTGTACGGGTTGCCGTCGTGAAGTTGGCGTGGCAGGGGTGTCGCCCCTACGGGCCGACAGTCCGAGGAACCGCGGGGCCGTTCCCCGCTCCCGCGATTTGACTTCGTCGAACAACGTTTATATAGAACCGCATACACATTAATGGCCGCCTCAACAGACCAGAGGAGGCGGATTGACATGATGCGCAAGAACAAGGAAACTGGCGAGAAAGAGCACGGACTTGCGAGGGTGGCGCCCTCGCCGTTCGACTGGTTCCAGGAAATGGACCGATGGTTCGACGACTTCCGCCGGAGCCTCAACGACCGCGTCTGGGGAAGCTCCCTCAGCCGTTCGGAGGAAACCAGCTTCCAGGTTCGCGAGCCCCTCGTCGACCTGATCGACAAGGGCTCCGAGTTCGTCGTCCGGGCCGAACTCCCGGGCGTCGCGAAGGAGGACGTGGACCTGACCGTGACCCCGGACGGAATCCAAATCCGTGCAGAGGTCAATCGCTCCCGGGAAGAGAAGGAGAAGAACTACTACTACCAGGAGCGAACGTACCAGGCGCTCCAGCGTGCCCTCAAGTTCCCCGCAGAGGTCAAGGCCGACTTGGCGGCAGCGAACCTGAAGGACGGCGTGCTCGAAGTCCGGGTCCCCAAGAAGGAGCCGACCGCCGAGCCGAAGCCGGTCAAGGTGCCCGTCGAGTAGACGGCACCCATTCCTCCCTTTTTCGATTCCCCCAGGGGTTTTGACATGAGTTCAAGTAACCCCGATTCGTTGCGAACGCCCGCCCGGATCGCCCGTGCGATCCGGCGCGGCAGGAACTGTGCCGACCATGTCCGCAGCTCGTGAGAAGTTCCTTCGAGTCGCCGAGGCGAAGCCCGCGGATGCGGGTCGTGGAATCGTGCGGCTCGACCCCGAGGTCATGAAGATCCTCGAACTGAAGGAAGGGGACATCGTCCTCATTGAAGGGGCGAAGTCGACCGCGGCCGGGGTCCGCCGCGGTTATCCGGAAGACGCGAACCGCGGCGTGATTCGGATGGACGGGATACAACGCCGGAACGCGGGCGTCGGGATCGACGACAAGGTGGGCCTCCGCAAGGCGTTGGCCCGCCCCGCGGAGAAGGTCTCGCTCGCGCCGACCGAACCGATCCGGATCATGGGCGGCGAGCAGTACATGGCCCAAGTCCTCCAGGGCCGCGCGATCACCCGCGGGGACGTGATCAGCGTGAGCGTGATGGGGCGGAAGTTCGAT
>VBME01000151.1 GCA_005878995.1 Methanobacteriota archaeon
AATGACGATTCACCGCCCCACGCTGTATCGGGACACGGCCCTCGCGGATGGCACCGGGCCTTCTCTGCGGAAAGGCGTTAGCGTCCTCGTGAACGATCGCCGCATCGTCTGGGTGCGCCCCACGTCCGATGAACGCGACTTGCCTCCGGACGTCCGCGTGATCGACGCGGGAGGCTCGACGATTGTCCCGGGGATGGTGGATGCGCACAGCCACCTCACGCTTCCCGGCGGCTCGCACTGGATCGACCGCGGCGCCGATCCTCCCGAGGAACTGCTCGAGGTGGCGGAGCACAACGGGGACCTCCTGGGCCGCGCGGGCGTGCGCTGGGCCCGCGACGTCGGGTCCCCTCTCGCCGTGGATCCGCGGGACGGACGGAGGCGGGCCCTCGCCCTTCGCGTGCGGGCACGGTGGCAATCGGACCTGAATCGACCGAGGATCCGGGTCGCCGGAACGTGGATCGGCCACAGCGGCGTCCTGACGGGGGGCCTCGCGGTCGAGGCGGATGACGGTCCCGCGCTCCTCAAGGCCGCATCGACGCAGCTCGACGACGGGGCGGACTTCCTCAAGCTCTACCTCGACGGACCGAAGAAGGAGGAGGCGCCTTGGCGGACCGAAGACGTTCGGGCCGTCGTCGAACTCGCGCATCGTCGCGGCGCGAAGGTCACGGCTCATTCCGGTTTCCTCGTGGGGGCCCGGGTCGGGATCGACGCCGGCGTCGATTCCCTCGAACACGGATTCGAGCTCGATTCGGACGCGGTCGCGAAGATGGCCCGTCAAGGGACGTTCCTCGTGAGCACCCTGGCGATTTTCCGCTCGTGGGCCTCCTTCGCCCAGACGACGACCCTGCCCCGGTTCGTCAGCGACGAAGGGAAGGAGCGGATCGCGCGTCGGCGGGAGCGGGCGATCGAGAGCGTACACCTCGCTTACCGGGCCGGCGTGCGGATGGCGACTGGGACAGACTTTGGCGGAGGATCCCTGCGCGCGAACCACCTCGCGTGGGAGGTCGAGGCGCTCGTCGAAGCGGGCCTCAAGCCGTGGGAGGCACTCGCGTGCGCGACGGTCCTCGGCGGGGAGCTCCTCGGGGAACCGGAGGCCGGGCGAATCGTCGAAGGAGGACCCGCGGACTTCTTCCTCGTCCACGGTGACCCGCTCACGGATCCGACGGCGCTGTGGCGGGTGTGGCGCGTGGCGTGGCTGCCCGAAGCGGTCGGTCCGGCGGAACCCACCACGAGTTAGACGTCCCCTTCCATCACTTGGAACTCGTTCCCGTCGGGGTCCGCGAACCAGAAGATCGTGCCCCACTCCTCCTTCTTGACCGGCTTGGTGATCTTGACGCCCTTCTTCCGGAGCGCCGCCTCCTCCCGCTTCGCGTCCTTCGTGGAGAAGAGGTATCCCGTGTTCCCCTTCTCCGGGCGGGAGTCGGGGCAAAGATGCAGCCGGACATTCGCGCCGCGGGGCGCCACGGTGACCCAATGGGGGAACGAGGTCACGACGCGGAAGCCGACCTTGTCCTTCCAGAACTTCGTCGCCTTCTTCTCATCCCGCACGACAACCGCCACCGTCTCGAACTTGAGCATGGCCGGCGGAATTGGTCCGTGAGCCATAAGGCTGCGGCGTTCGTTCTGGCCAGGGGTTACTTACTCAGGCGGGCCTGTGGGCCGCGGAACCTGACCGTGCGTCCAACCGCGATGAGTGCGACCGCCGCGATGACGGTGAAGACGAAGTAGAACAGGAATGGTCGGAGGTCGCTCCCGAAACCCAGGAACGTCGGGATCGCCTGGCTCGTGTGGATCGACGCATGGAGGATCCGCATCAGAAGGAGACTCCCCGCCGTGCGGTTGTAGAGCCAGGTGAAGAAAATCGTGTACGCAACGACCCGGATCAAGAAGCCGACGACAAGGCCGGCCGCGAGGAGTGTCATGTGTAAGAAAGGTTCCGAGTCAATTCTCACTTGCCTTGCCGGCGAGAGACGATGCGTTCGGAGATTAGGCGGCTGAGACTGATGACGACGAGAAGCACCGGTACCAGGGCGAGCTCCGGACTCGACCCGGCGGCCAGATTCGAGAAGATGAGAGATGCAGCGATGATGAGGATAATCACGTTCACTGCTCTCCGAGCCTTCGCTCTGGCGATGCGCTGAGGGGTCGGGCCGAGACCCTTCTGCTCCAAGATCTGCTCGCCGACAGTCGGGGGCATCGGGGCCGGAGGAGGCCACGGCGAGGGACGCGGCTCGCGTTTTCGAATGATGAACCCGGCGAACAAGAGAGCGAGACCGATGGGCATCACGAAAATGCCAATGTAGTCTTCAACCACCGCGAAGCCAATGAGGAAGATCGTCGCTCCGCCCACGATGAGCGCCAGTCCCATTTCCCGTTTCACGGCTCCCTCCCTTTGGTCGGCTATCGCGTAAGGAGACGCCTCTTTACGTGCCGCGAAGGGAGAACGCAGGCGAACCGATTCAGTATTGCGGTCAGGGGCGGATTCCTCGGGTAGACTATTCCTGAGGGAGCGAAGTCAACGCCGGTCGCTGAGGGTCGCCCGTCAAGATCGAAAAGGGGACAATCACGAGCGAATCCTTGCCCATTTCGAAAGAGCCGGCGATCAGCTGGATCGGACCGTTCTCGAAGGCCCGCTCAAGGACGTCCAAACCAATGTCGTCGAGGGCGATCTCGACGCCATTCCCCGAGCGATCCACACCGTAAATGCGGTGTCCCTCGACGAACACCGAGGCGGGCCGGTACACGCACATCATCGGCCGCGGTGCGAAGATATCCGCAACGTATTCCTTGAGTCTGCTCAGCAATGAATCGGCTGAATCAGGGACGCTTGAGAGGAGTCGAGACACGTCCTCGGGGGTCGGCGGCCGACGGTCGAACGCGCGAAGCTTGATTCGCCGAGGCGGATACCCTGGATACACGCCGGCGTCGGAGACGGCGAGCACGACGTGGTCGAAGTTCTCCTTGGGTGGCTGGCGTTTCGCAATTATGGGCGGCCGAATCAGCCGATCCACCACCAGATCACCGGTCGCGACATCGACGAGGAGGCTCTCCTCCAGGACGAAGCCGTCGGGTGTGGCTCGCTTGCGATAGCCTAGGTCGAGAAGACGGAGTCCCGAGACGGTCGTCAGGCCCTTCTCCGACCACGTCCGTCCGAGGAGTTCGTCCGCGAGACGACGGTAGTCCTCAGCGGGCGTGTCGGTTCGTTCAATCAGTCGAGCAAGACCGCGGATGTGGAACGTGAGGACCGCCAAAGCCTGGGCGTATGCGTTTGCCGAGAAGTCCCCATGTTTTGTGAGCGAGACTTCGAGGATATCAGCGAGCTCGAGACACGCGGGCGCGAGGCGTCGCAACCCCAGCGGACGTAGGTTCTTCGCGACCTCGCGAATCTGATTGACACGCTCGTGCGTCAAAGTTCCGAGGCCGGTGTGGGCCAACTCGGCGAGAAGCGTCTCAAGGGATGCGAGGCCCTTTCGTATCTGTTCCTCGGCATCGACTTGACCTCGCTTCGGCACGCCACGTTTCGGTTTCTTCGGCTCCGGTTCCTCCGCCTCGAGAGCCACAGCGGGGACCTCGACGAACGACCCCGGGCCGCTCGCCCAGGCTACAAGGACCGCGGCTCCGTGCTTGCACACCCCGGCCCCGCGGAACCTGGCAGCAGGGCAAGTACAACGTACTTTCTCGAGGTCCCGGCCCTCGCCCGCGAGATCGATCACGACCGTGTAGGGGTTCGTGGACCTCCCCTTGACATCCGCGTAAAGCCGCCGTCCGCTCCGACTCACGTTTAACACGAGCTTCGCATCGTAGATCTCCACGCCGGTCGAGAGGACCGATCCTTCGACGAGTCGCTTCAGGTCCGCCATCGTCATCGGCACCAAGCGGACCGGCTCCGACGGTGCGCTCATCCTTTCGCCTCCGGCGTTGCGAGGTCGTCGAACGGCACGCCCTTCAGGATCCGGCCCATCACGTCGACGAGTTTTCGCGGCGTGCAGGCGAAGGCGGGAATGTCGAGTCCGCGAAGGGTCCCGGCGAGACCCCGGTCGAAGGCCGGTGCGCCGCCGTCCGTCAGTGCGAGGAGGCACACCACCTGGACCTTGCTCTCCTTCAGCTCGGACAGCTTTGCCAATAGCCGCTCGGCGACGCCGCCCTCGAACAGGTCGGAAATCAGGATGAAGATCGTCCTTTCTGGTTCCGTCACCAGGCCGGAGGCGTACGTGACCGCCTTCGCGATGTCGGTGCCGCCCCCGAGCTGCGCCCCGAAGATCACGTCGACGGGGTCCGTGAGTCGATCCGTCATATCGACGACCTCGGTGTCGAAGAAAATCAGGTTCGTCTCGAGGACAGGCAGGCTGGCGAAGATTGCCGCCATGACGGAACTGTACACGACCGAGGTCCCCATCGACCCGGACTGGTCGACGGCCAGGATGACCCGCCATTCGTGGAACCGCTTCTGGTTCCCCCAGAAGTACACCCGCTCCGGGATGATCCTTGCCGCCTCCGGATCGTAGTTCTTCAACCCGCTTCGGATCGTTCGCTTCCAGTCGATGTTCCGATACACCGGGAGGGGCGAATGCCGACTCCGAGTCAGGGCGCCGAGGAGCACTTGGCGGACCTCGTTCCGCAGTTCCTCCATGAGCCGCTCGACGATCTCCGCGACGACCTCCCGCGCCATCGCTTTCGCCTTCGAGGGAATCATGTCCTTTGCCGCGAGGAGCGTCGTGACGAGCTCGACGTTCTTCTCGAGATATGGGAGCGTCTCCGGCTCGAAGAGGAGCTGCTGAAGGCCCTTCCGCTCGATCGCATCTCTCTGGACGACGGCGACGACGTCCTTCGTGAAGAAGCGTCGCAGGTTCGCGAGCCACACGGGCAGCTCGGGAGGAAGATATGGATTCGACCCGCCAAGGGACGCGCTCCGCTCTTCCTCGCCATAGATGAACTCCATCGCCGCGTCCAGGTCGAGCAAGGCCCGGCCGTCAAGCCCCCATGCGGGCATGCTCAAGGTTCCGCTGGCAACGTTCATGCCCAAGCCGCCGAGGCTCACTCCAAGCGCACCCACTCCGTCGGCGCGGCGTCCCAGGCACAACCTCCATCGCAGGAGGACTTCTTTCTGATCCGACGTGAGGTCACCCGGCACGCTTGCCCCCCTTCTTGAGGAATCGAAGCCGGGTCGGGCGCACTTGTCCAAATGAGGCGACATCGGCCGCGGGCAACCGCTTGAGAGTCGGTGCGAGGAGAGCGTCCGCTTCGTCCGGGGCGATTTGGCGGAGATGCGAGACGGCCGCTGTTCGGGCATCGAGCGGAACCGCCCGATCACCGATGCGCTGGACGAGCAAATCCCGGAGGCCGACGCCGATCCTCTTCCCCAGGTCGGATGCCTGCGAAGGGACGAACGGCTTCAGCAGCATTCGTTGAGCGCGCGACTCGGCGGCGATGTCGACGGTGTGCAGCACCGCCGCAGAAGCCCGCGATGTCCAGACGACGTCGAAGATCTCAAGAGTCCCCTGGCGGGCCATCATCCAAGGAGCGGCCGCGATCCGGGCCATCATGGGCATGCACGCCTCGTACAGCGGCTTGAGGCCCGCAACTGCCTGAATCGGCGCGATGTTCCGCTCGTACGCGGACCATATGAGTGGGAACCCACGGCCATCCGCGAGCGCGCCGAGGGCGATCGCCGCGGCTCCGGACATCTCCGTCTTTTCTTGAAGGTGGCGTCGACAGAGGGGGAGGATGGCTTCGTCCCCCTGGTAGCCGAGGTTCATCAACGCCTCCTGACGCATCTCGACCACCCGGTCGTGGAGCGCTTCCCTGACGTACGGGATTCCGAGCGGGTCCTCCACGAAGCACAACGCGGCCAAGGCCTGGCGACGTTTCTTCTTGTCCGCGCCCAGGGTGACCGTACGCCCAAGCCGGGTGACGACTTCTCCGCGGGGGCCCTGCAAGAGCTCGAGAGCCTCCTGGCCGAACTCCGCCGGATTAAGGTACCACGCCATGCCGAGCTTGAATCCCTTGGAGTCAGCGCCCACCTTCCGAATTTCCTGGACACGCTTCGCGATTCCGGTCTTCCCGTTGCCGTCGATGCCGGGGTACGGATCTTCGAGGCCCATTCCGAGGCCTTGAGCCTGCCTCCAGACCGCGAGGGCCTCGAGCATGATGAGCGGCCGGAATCCGAAAATCACCTCGAGGAGGCGCATCGCACGGTCCGAAGTCGGCATGGGCGCGCGGGCGAGACAGAACCGGGCGAGGACACGGACTGCGTTGCGTCGTGTCGCCGTGTTCCGGTTGTTGAACGCTCCGTCGGCGTAAGAGTACACGAGGTCCGGACGCCGGTCGAACGACTCGACCAGAAGTCGCCCCGCCTGGAGGTTCGACCACAGACCGATCCGATCTCCCTCCGCGGGAACCGGACCGGCCAAGAGGGTCCGCTGCGCGTACAACAGGTACGCGTATCGACTTATGGGATCGGCCTCAACCGGGTAGTCGAACAAGGACGATATCGATCGCGCCTCGATTGCGTTCCGCTTGACACGAAGAGAAGGAAGCCCCGGCACCTCGACCGCGTCACCTTCAGACAAATCGACTGGTCGCGCGAGTCGCACCCGGAATGCGGCGAGCATCTGCTGAAGGCGCGAGAAGGCATTCAGCTGGTCCACGGACGTTCCGCCTGGACCCACAGCCGCCGCGAGCCGCTCCGCCGCTTGCGCGGGACCATCGAGCCCGAGTCCTCGCAGGTCCGCGGCCATCTCCGCGAAGGTCGCGGCTTGCGCGCTGCCGAACCCGACTCCGACCGCATCGCCGAGATCTCGGCCGATCCGCTCGAGCGAATCCTGAATCGACCCCGCCATCCGAGTCACTCCTTGAAGAGGTCGTCCCACTGGTCGGTCAGCTGCTTCACCTCGCTGTCGGCCGCCCGAAGGCTCTCGATGTCCCGCTCGGAGGCGACGGCGGCGCCGGCCCGGCGGTCTGCAACCCCGTGGAGGTCGAACACGTGTTCGAGCAGATATCCGATTTCCGATCGGGACAAATCACCGAACGTCCGGCGGAAAATCGGGACGATGTCGCGGAACGAGTCGAACGGAAGAGCGGTGATCAGCCGATCTAGGAATGTGACAATCGCGCGATTCTTCACCAGCGTGGCACGGTTAATCGAAAGGAGACCTGCGAGGTATTGTGCACTGTCCATCGGCAAGGCACCGCCGCCCACGCGGAGGCGCACATGGCCCTCGAGTTCGGACACGGTGAACTCCTTCGCGAGATACAAGAGGCTCGTGGCGAGGCCAGAAACCCGCGGATGGAGGCTCGCGGCGTCTGTGGCCCAGACGAGCGCGTCCAGGAACATCCGGTCTCCTTTTGCGTGCGTGGTTGACACCTCGTGGAGAATCTTGAGGGCCGTGCAGGCCCGGTCTGCCCCCGGCTCGTCTGTCTTCCCGATCCGTGGGATCGAGGACGATGCGCGGTGGAAAAGCCGCATCAGCAGGTCCCTGAGCTGCGCAGCGTCGAGCCTCCTCGACGTGCCGTAGGAGAGGAGGGCAGAAACATTCTGGCAGGCGACCGCTAGATCGTGCAAGTCGTCTCCCTCGGAAGAGACGTGCTCGACCTTTGCGAGGGCATCGTCGTAGAGGTGGCTTAGATCACACACCGCGATGTCGAGGAGCGCTCCAGAGGCAAGGGCAACGGACCGCGCGGCCTCAAGCACTTTCCGCAGCTTCGCCTCACAAACTTGCGCGATCGTCTGCCCGAACACGATGTTCTCGACGAGGGCAATCTCTGTCGAAGGGGTCCATTGCGTCCCCCACTTTTCCCGCACGCGCGAGAGCAGAGCCGCGCGCGATGCATCGCTCTCAAGAACCGCAAACGGAATCTTCGATGCCCGCAGCCGATGGAGGAAAATACTCGTGCCAATCCCGGTATCCGACGTCAGGTGGAGCCAGAAATCCGATTTGTCATCCGTCGCGGGAATCCGGCGCGCGCCGACCTCTCGCCGGAACTCCTCCTGGAGGCTCGTCTTGCCCACGATCGAGGACACCTTCCCGATCGCGTTCCCGATGATCCGACCGCGCCACACATCGTCCAGGACGATCGATCGGCCTTGGAGCATGCACGCGATCGTCGCGTCACGAATTTCTTCGAGCCCGGGGCCCACCTTTTCCCTCATTCGGGCGAGGATGTTGCAAAGGCGATATGCGTCGATGACATCCGAGAGGCTCGCAGAATGCCCGCGGAGTCGGAGTTGCTCCGCGATGCCGATCAACGCCTCGAGCGACGTGCGACGGAAGTCCCCGTGTCGGTCGTGGACCTCCTGGTAGAACAGGGGCGCGCGGTTGCCCGCCCCGTAACCGAGCTGCTCGGACATACGGCCGTAGCTGTACGTAATGACGGTGAGCTCCGTCGCAAGTGGGACGGGCCCCGCGCTCCCTTCGAGGAAATCGTCCGCGATGAACGCCGGGGAGTGGAAGGCGCCTGTGACGAGCAAGATCTCGTCCTCCTTCACCCCTTCCGCGAGGAGACTTCGCAGGCGGTCCCGCATGTGCCGCTCGCGGACGCGATCCCGATGCTCAGGATCTTTCAAGGCATCCGCCTGCAGCGAGCGCACGAGCCGACCGAATTCAAGGGACAATCGGACATAGTCCTCCGGTGCTGTGGCGGGCATCTCGAAGGACGCCTCCCAGAATTCGTCAAACGACTCGTGCCCCGTGGCCTCGGGGATGAGGTCAAAGAGACTCACGTCACGGGAGACTGGCGTCGCGGTAGTTGGCTCGTCGTGCGAGGCCCCCTCGATCCGTTCGTGTTGCGCGAGGTCCTGAGCCAAGGCGATTCCGGACGGCACATCGAAGAAGCCTAAGCGAATCCCTCGCCGGGTGCCCTCGACGAGGGCCGTGTACTCCGGCGAGTACGCCACGAATGGATAGAGTGCGGAGTGGGGTTCGCCGCCCGGGACGTACGCGAGGATTGCGACCGGCGGTTCGGTCTCCTCGTCGACGATTACCGGAATGAGCGATTCGGCGTCCGACGGCGCTTCGATGAGAATTGCCTTGGGAGGATCCTTCGCAATCAGTTCCGCGAGGGCGCGCGATGCCGACGGGGAATGATGTCGGACCGGGAACACCCGAACGGGCATGGTTATCCGCCGTGTCACTCCTTGAGCGCCTTCATTGCCGCCTTGTAGAACTCCTGCCATTCCTTTTCCTTGCGGAGTTTCAGCACGTTCTCGCAGTACTCCAGGAAGACCGCGCGATCCTCCGGCTTCTCCTTCGCAATCGTGCCGATCATGCTCCGAGCAAGGTCCTCGTGAGTCACCTTCTGATTCCGGAAGTGCTGCCCAAGGATCTTCGAATTGAAGAGGACCGAAATCGCTTCGGCGGTCGACAGGACCGTCGTTGGGGTCTTCACCTTCACCTTGTTATCCTTCGTCGCGCCGCTTCGGAGCTCCTGGAACATCGTGACGAGCATCTCCACGTGCTGTTCCGTGACATCGGACTGGACTTCGTAGTCGCGCGAGAGTTCCCCGACACGCCGCGTGACGATGTCGACTTCCTGCTTCAGCTCGCTCACGACGGGGACCGTGACGAAGTTCAGTCGGCGCTTCAACGCGGACGACATCTCGTTCACGCCCCGATCGCGCGTGTTCGCGGTCGCGATGATGTTGAAGCCGCGCCGGGCGCTCAGGATCTCGTGTAGCTCCGGGACTGCGATCGTCTTCTCAGAGAGGAGTGAGATGAGTGCATCTTGGACCTCGCTCGAGACCCGCGTGACCTCCTCGAACCGGACGAGCTTGCCTTCCCGCATCCCGCGGTAGATCGGACTCGGGACGAGCGCCTCCGGAACGGGGCCTTTCGCAACGAGGAGCGCGTAGTTCCACGAGTACTTGATCTGGTCCTCGGTTGTGCCGGACGTGCCCTGGATGAGGTACTGTGACGTGCCGGAAATCGCCGCCGCAAGGTGCTCGGAGAGCCAACTCTTCGCGGTGCCCGGCTCGCCGATCAGCAGGAGGGCACGGTCCGAGGCCAACGTGGCGATGGCGACCTGCACTAGGTTCCGGTTCCCGATGTACTTCGGGGTGATCGTCACGGGCCCATTCGGCCCCGGGAAGGTCTCGGTCGACCCGAGGATGTATATCTCAACCATCTTCGGCGAGAGTTGCCACCCTTCCGGTTTCGCGCCCTTGTCGGCTTTCCGGAGGGCTACGAGTTCCTGCTCGTATTTCTGTTCTGCGGGAAGTCGGATTAGTTCGGCCAAGCGATTCCTCCAAACACGGACCCAATCGAGACGGTCCGCACGAGATTCAGAGAGGCGCCTCGGCGGTGATAAAGCAATCCCCGAGCGAGCTCAGCCTCGACGAGCCATCCCGACTTTCGCCCTCAGAATCAATGAACAGGGATCGCCTCGCGTCAGGCGAACTCCCCGGATTCCCCCGGACCTTCTCCGGTCCCGCGGCGAATCGAACGACGCGATCGAGTTTAACCATATAGCGTCATTTCACCGAGACGAATCAACCATATGTGGTCTATCTGGGTCGGGTACGGCAGGCATCCTTAAGAGGGAGGACCCCGTCCGAACGGACGAAGGAATTTTGAATGCCAAGCGAACTATTTGGAACAAGCGTCATCTTTGTCAAAGTGGCGCCAGGATATGTAGAGAAAACGTTGACGACCCTCCGGGCCAAGCCCCACGTGGCGAAGGCCGAGGCCGTCTTTGGGCGTCACGACATCGCCATCGCGGGCGGCTTCCGTAACACGGACGAGCTGCGCGCATTCGCGTCCGAGGTCCAACAGATGGAACACGTCTGGGCGTTCCGGAGCTATCCGGCACTCCAAGACTGGACGTCGAGTAAGAAAGATGGTCACGCCAGCAACGCGTACCTCCTCATCCGGTCGACCGACACGCAGAAGACCATGAGCGCGTTGAAGAACGTCCCCGAGATCCAGGAGATCATCGGCACGACCGGAGATTCCGACATCGTGGCCCGCATCAGCGCGGACCCCCGCGAGAACCTCCTCGAGTCCGTCGTGACGAAGGTCCAGAGCATGCCCAGCGTGCTCTCGACCGAGACGCTCCCGGCGTTCTCGAAGTATTGAATCAACGATGCATGGACGGGCCGCAGAACCGGTTCGTCCCCTTTTACGCTGTCTCGGTCATCGTCGTTTTCGACTAGGTCTTCTCGGATGGCGGTACGACTTCCAGTGGATTCGCCCAGGCAACCATATGTATCGCGACCGCATCCAGAAAGAAGATGAGCAAGAAGGCGAAAGGTTCGAGCAAGCCGAAGTCGCGGAAGACGCTCGACCCGCGCGTCCAGGACCTCCGGAAGAAGATCCTCCATCTCGATCCGTACTCCGGATGGTTCCCGGCCGGCGCGACGAAGCGGATCATGAGCATCGTCGATGCGGAGCTGGAGCCGATCGGAGAGCTCGAGACGGGCAGCGATGGGTTCGTTCAGCTCGCGGTCCTTGTCGGCCGGCGTTTCGTCCGGATTTCGTACTACCCCGGCCAGCCGTACGCGACCCTGACGTGGATCACCCTGGAAAAATAGTCCATTACGACCTCGCGACTCCGGATCGATCGCCCTTCACTTCATGCGGCGGCCCTGACTGCGCCGATAGTCCCGCTCCATCGCGACGGCAAACCGCTTCCATGCTCGAAGCGCGTCGGCTTCCCGCTGCGCTTTGGTGAGTTCCTTCGCGGCAGGAACGTTCGGCCGTCGTCTCCACTGGAGGTGTAGGCGAGTCCGTCCGTCCGGGAGCTTCTTTAGCTTGTAATCCGCCGTCACATCGCGGCGATTCCCGACGCCGTCCATATGCCACCGATCCGGCGGAAGCAGGGTGACCACGTCTTGACCCCACACCCAACCGTCCTTGGTCTCCTCGAGGTCCTCGAAGACGACGCGACGCCGGCTCCGCTCGATGATCTTCCGTTGATACGATTCGCCCTCCAGTTTTGCGTCGTCCGGCGTGTAGTCTGTACACCACGCGAAGGCGAAATCGAGGGGGACTCGGAACGAGACGTCAATCTGATAGGGGCCTCCCCACGTCGGCCGACTCCGAATCTTCATGGAAGTCTCTCCCCGACGGCTGCCCGACTAGCGGTACGCGGTCAGCACGATCCCCATCGCGCTGATCGCGATTGCATGCTGGACTTGGACCAGCGCGAACGCAGTTCGGGAGCTCTTCGTGAAGAGGAGGCCGGGCGCACTCGGAAGCAGGATGAACGCGAACCAGATGATCAACGCGACCTCGATGCCTTCCACGATGCTCGTCGCCCCGGCGACGCCGATGACCCATCGGAGGAAGAACGCGCCGATGATCGAGATCACGAGAGCCGCCGCGAAGCCGGGCGCCGGGTTTCCTGCGTCTTCGGGCTTCATCCCGAGAGCGGCCATCCATCGTCGGCCGAAGACCGGCGGCGAGAACCAGATTCCACCGATGATCCACGCGCTCAGTCCCGCCAACACAATTGCGATCCAGTTGAAACTCGACGTATCGAAGGAGACCATGTCCTCCCGCCCCGGCCCGGGACTCCGTCGATCTCAGATATAGGTTCCGCACCCGATGACCTGAGGCTCACCACGGCTCAGAGGTCTTCCCCTGGGGACCCCCGTATGCCGGGGCAATGCTCTTGCTTCCCACGCCCCTACCGCGAGGTTGGAAAGAGGGCGGACACGAATGGCCTGGACGATCGAAGGCCTCGGAGCCGAGAGGCCGTTTCCCGGTTTGAAGGAGAAGCTCGCACTCTTCGGTCAGTTCATCGGGGACTGGGTCATCGAGGAAGCCCGCTATCCACGCGGCCCCCCACGGAGTCGAGCTTCGGTCGCAAGGCGAAATCCATTTTGGATGGATCCTGGACGGAAGAGCGGTGCAAGACGTCTTCATGACCCGGGATCCGGACACGGGCCGAGCCGTCCCGATCGGCACGACGGTTCGGTTCTACGATCCGAAGAGGGACGCCTGGCAATCTGTCTGGATCTCCCCAATGCAGGAACTCGTCCAGACGTTCACCGGACGAAAAATCGGGGATGAAATCGTCCTGGAGAGCAAGACGAAAGACGGCTATCCGGAGAAATGGATCTTCTCCGAGATCACAGAGAACTCGTTCCGGTGGCACGCTGAGGAGAGCCACGACCACGGCAAGACGTGGCTGCTCACGGAAGAAATGCGAGTTCGGCGGATGGCTTGACGGCGATCCGGCGTCCCGGGTTCTAGCTCTCCATCTCTAGTAATGCGGGTCTTGAAGGATTCGGCCTTCACTCCGCTTTCAGGTAGCGACTTGCGATGGCCGTTCCCGCGACGAGCATCCCGGTCGCGAAGAGGGCGAGGTAGCCCAGGTACGACCAGTCCACGGTCCCGAAGACGACGATCCCGCGGCCCAGCAGCGAGGAGAACGAGACCGGGTTGACGCTCGCGATCGCCTGCATCCATGCGGGGAAGTTGGCCAGCGGGAGGAGGGCGCCGCTCGCGAACATGAGCGGCATCGTGATGAAGTTCGAGATCACGCCGGGCGTCTGCCAGTCCGTGCTCGACGCCGTCATGGCGAGGAAGAAGCACGACATGCCGAGCCCGAGGAAGAAGATCCCGAGGATCCATCCGGCCCACATGAGCGGATCGCCCGCGAAGCGCACGCCGAACACGAGGGCGGCCAGAATCATCACGGGAATCTGGATGAGCCCGCGGCTCGTCGACCCAAGGACCTTCGACCAGTAGACGGTCGCCTTGCTCGTCGGCGTCAGCAGGATCCGCTTCATGAATCCGAAGCGTTTGTCCTGGATCGTGCTCATCGATCCGAACATCCCGACGGTCAACATCGAGGTCGACAGGACCCCCGGAAGGAGGAACGCGATGTAGCTGTCGGTGTGGAAGATCTGTTGCACGAGAGCGGGCGAGGCACCGCTGAAACTGCTTCCGAAGAACGCGAGCCACATGAACGGCTGAACGAACGTGATCACGAGGACCCACGGATTCCGGAAGGTGCGGAGGAGCTCCCGACCGTACAGCCCGACGAACTGGCTCCGTTGGCTCACCCGCGGTCGTTCGGAGGCGAGCTGCCGCCGCGATGCGCGTGCGTAGGTCGTTTCCGTGCTCATTGTCGGGCCCTCCTCATCTGCGCGTAGAACTTGCGATAGTCGGGCACATCGGACCCCGGTTGATCGATCCGCTTGCCGGTGATGTCGAGGAACACGGTCTCAAGGCTCGGCTTCTCGACGTTAATCCGACGGATCTCGTCCGTCTTGAGCGTCGAGAAGATGTGCGGGAGGACCTCCTCTGCGGCGGTCACGCGGAGGATCCACGTCTTCCCTTGCGTGCGGACCTCGGTGACCCCGGGGATCGCGCGCAACTTCGTCTCGTCGACCGCTTCCCTCGTCTCGAGTTCGACGAAGTCCGCCTTGACCCGGGCCTTGAGGTCTGTCGGGCTCCCCGAGGCGACGAACTTCCCATGGTCGATGATCGAGATCTGCTCGCAGAGCGCGTCCGCCTCTTCGATGTAGTGGCTCGTCAACAGGACCGTGATTCCGAACTCCTTGTTCACCCCGATGATCAAGTCCCAGAGCATGTGTCGCGTGTTCGCGTCGAGGCCGATCGTCGGCTCGTCCATGAACACGACCTCGGGTTGATGGAGCAAGGCGAGCGCGATCTCGAGTTTCTTGCGCATGCCGGTGGAGAAGGTCTTGACCCGATCCTTGCGACGGTCGAGGAGCCCGAAGTACGTCAGCAGGTTCTCCGCGCGGTCCTTCCACTCCGGCAGGCTCTGGAGCTTCGCCTGCAACCACAGGTTCTCCCACGCGGTGAAGTCGTCGTCCAAGATCACCTCGGAGGCAACCCAACCGATGCGCTGCTTGACGTGCATCGGATCGCGACGGACGTTGAATCCGGCGACGTAGGCCTCCCCTTCCGTGATGTCGGTCAGGCCCGTGAGCAGCTTGATCATCGTCGTCTTGCCCGCGCCGTTCGGGCCCAGGAGTCCGAAGACGGTCCCCTCGCCCACCTTCAGGTTGACGTGGTCGACGGCCGTCAGCTTCCCGTACACCTTCGTCAGGTTTTCCGTTACGATGGCATTAGTGGCCATGTAGCACCCTCCCATCACTTCGAAAGGATCCGCAGCGCCTTTTCCCGCATCTCGATCACGACCCGACGGAGCTCGTTCGCCTGCTTCGGGGTGACTTCGTTCATGTTCGCCCGGAGGAGTTTGCCCGTGGCCCGGAACTCCCGGAACAGCGCGGCCCGCTCGGGTCCGACCGCGGACTCGAAGGCGCGGAACCGTTTCTCGATCTCCTTGCGACGGCTCCGCAGGTACGCCTTGCCTTCGCGGGTGATCTTGTAGGTCTTCCGCCGCTCCTCGCCGCTGACGGAGAGATACCCTTTTCGTAGGAGGGCCCTCAGGGCGGGATAGATCGCGCCCGCGCTGGGCTTGTAGAACCCGTGGTACCGTTCCTCGATCGCCTTGATGACCTCGTACCCGTGCATCGGGCGATCTTCGAGCAGGTGCAGCACGACCCCTTTGAAGTCGCCTTTGCCGAAGAAGTGGAAGAAACCGCCGAACTTCTCCGGGCCACTCACGAGGACAGCTCCCGCCGACGGAACCAGAGGATCGCAAGGACCCCGCCTACGATCGCGTACGCTAGGAAGACGAGCAGCGAGGTCGCGGGATCGGGCACGAATCCGACGCTCGCCCCGCCTCCGGGGCCCGGCCGCACCTCGGCTCGACCGAGCACGTTCGTGATGATTCCGGAGGCCGACGTCGGGATGAACCAGGGGTCGATCTTCGCGGCCGGGAGGATCGCTCCGACGATGCTGAAGATCAGGGTGAACAGGAAGAACGTGAGGACCGTCGCCGCGACCGTGCTCTTGAACGTCGCGGAGACGAGGTACGCGACGCCGACGACGGCCAGCATGTAGGCGAGCGCGTAGACGTAGGAGAGGCCGACATCCCAGGTCAGCGAGTGCGTGATGGCGAGGGCCGCGAGGGCCGCCCCGCCATAGTACAGGGAGATGACGGCGGCCGAGACGATCAGGCTCGCGGCGATCTTCCCGAGGACGAGCACCTCCCGGCGGACGGGGTTCGGGAACAGGAAGTAGCCCGTCCGCTTCTCGTGCTCCGAGACGAGCGCGTCCGCCGCGAACAGGACTCCACTGAGGACGACAAGTAGGCCGGTAAACGTTGCGAACGTCGAGACGAAGGCGTTCGGGGTCGAAGCGTACGGGATGCTGAGGGCCGGCGGGAGCCCGATGAACAGCGCGAGGATTAGCCCAACGAGAATCAAGATTCCCAGGAGACGACGGCCGCGGATGTATTTGCGAATCTCGTAACTCGCGACCGTGATGACTTGAGCGAGAGGGCTCGGCGTCATAGTCGATCCGACTCCTGGATGCGGTCGAGGTAGAGCTGTTCAAGCGACGAGCCGAGCGGCCGGTACGTGATGACCTTCAGGCCGCGGGAGACCATCGCCTCGAGGACGCGGGCCTGCCCCTCTTCGCCTCCGGAGATCCGGAGGTCGATGGTCGAGTCGCCCTCGTTCTTGATCTCCACGATTCCGGGGACCGCTGCGAGCGCTTCGAGGTCTTGCGGCGTCGGCGGACGGAGGAAGCTCGTCTGGAATGTGGACGTGTCAGAACCCCGGGAAAGGTCGCGCACGGAGCCGTGGATCAGGAGCTCTCCATGGTTCAGGAGCGCGACATCGTCGCAGACCTC
>VBME01000009.1 GCA_005878995.1 Methanobacteriota archaeon
TTCCAGATGGTCTCTTCGACGGTCCCCGCAGCCGCGCTGGCGTCGATCTGCACAAAACCGAGCTCGAGCGCCACGGCTCGGTAG
Organism: Methanobacteriota archaeon; assembly: GCA_005878995.1. The sequence continues at coordinate 85 of VBME01000009.1, forward strand.
TACCTGACGACCGCATCGAGGTATTCGCGGGGCTCATGCCCGTTCGGGAGCTTCTCGATTCGCGACCGGAGCAGATTCGCCGGCGCGTCGAGCCAATACACGACATCGGGACGGGGGAACGATCGGGCAAACGTCGCCGCCCATTGTCCCGAGATGTCGTAGAAGTATTGGTAGAAGTATCGGTCGCACACGACGTACTCTTCCTTTCGGAGGAAGGTGCGAAGGTACGCATAGCAAAGCATCGCGTAGAGATACCCCGCAAGGGCCCGGACCGCCGTCTTGCTTCGGGAGGCGTTCCTCCCATCTGCAGAGCCGTGCAACCGCGCGCGCCGGGGGCTCAGCCCGCGTTGGGGAGACGTCCCAAGCTTCCACGGATCGAACAGGAGGAAGACCGGTCGTACACGGCGGGTCCGGTGGCCCGACGCCTGAAGCCGGCTCGCGAGTCGTTCGGCCTGGGTACTCTTCCCCGCTCCGTCGGCTCCGACGAGGGCGACGATCCGCGTCCTCACGCACCCACCTCGCCGTACACGGACATGACCGAGGCGAGGACCGACTCAGGCCCTGCGCGGTCCCGGACCCAACGAGCCCCCGAGCGTCCGATTGCCTGAGCCCGAGAGGGGTCCTCCAGGATCGCGCGAATCGCTCGGACCAGGGCCGTCCTGTCCCGGGGCTCCACGAGGATTCCCCGCTCGCCGCCGTCCAAGAGTTCCGGAATCCCTCCCACGTTCGTCGAGATGACGGGCCGCTCGCACGCCATCGCCTCCAAGATCGACAACGGGTAGTCCAAGACCTTGCAGGTGCATTCGAACGGGGATACGAGGAGGTCGGCGGCCCGGAGGAGCGTCTCCACGTCCGGAACGATCCCCACCTGACGCACGGCAGAGTCGAGGCCGAGGCGGTGGATCAGACCGAGGACGTCGTCCCTCCGGTTTCCGTCCCACTCGTACGGTTCCCCCCAGGCGGTGACAAGGATGGCGTCCGGGTTCGACGTCCGGATGTCCGCCATCGCATGAAGCAGGCTCTCGACCCCTTTCCACGGGGAGTAGTTTCCGACGAACAAGACGACTGGAGCCCGCTCGGGCAGGCGCAGGCGCCGTCGCGCCTCCTCTCGAGTCGGGAGGGATCCGAGCAACGTCGGGTCCAGGGCGGGCAGAATCTGCGACACGGTCTCGTCCGGAATCCCGAGTTCCACGACGCGGGACCGAAGGTTCTCGCTCGGAACGATTGTCCGGTCGAACGCCTTCAGGGCACGACGTGCGATCCGCCGGCGTCCGAGTGGCCGCGAGCCGTTGCAGTCGTGTCCCGGTCTCGCGCGAAAGTTTGGCGAATACAGGGAGAAGACCATCGGGATGCCGAGCCGGCCCAGGGTGTACCGGATGGCTCCGAGCGAGGCGTACGCAGAGTGAACATGGATGAGATCGAAGGGAAATGCCCGATGCAGTCGCCGGACCGTTCGACCGGCTCGGGCGAGGAACGTCGCGGCGAATACCGCGGACCCGTACGTCCCGGTCGTCGGGACGCGATGCACGCGACCGTACGGGGTGGGCTGGTCCTCCGTGAACCGACCCCGTACGTCGCTCGTGACCACATGGACATCATGGCCGTAGCGGACTTGGGCCGCGCTGACCGTGGCGACGTTCTTCACGAGGCCGCCCACAAAGGCGCCGTTTTCGGCGGGCACGATCTCGACGCCGACGTGGGCAATCCTCATTCGGGTTCCCCCCGGTCCATCTGGACCTTCGGCGTTCGACCGATGCGGGAGCGCAGGAGCCCGGCCCAGAACCCCGCGACGTATTCGAGGTGCTCGATGAGCAAGATGATCGGGAGTGCACCGAGAAGCCGGACGTTGCGCAGCCTCCACGCAGGCCGGACGGAGGAAAGGACCAGGACGACGAAGTACGCCGACAAAAACAAGAGCGCGGTCCATGGCCGAACGAGGAGGAGGGCCGCGAGCGCCACTGCCGCGGCCGGCATGAGGAGGGGCGGCCCGATCAGGAGGCTTTGGCCCCGCCCGTAGCCGTATTGGAACATCCGTCGGGCAAAGTCCCGGAGCCCCCGCTCGTGGCGATGGTGAACGAGTGCGTCCGGTGTGTAGAGGAGCTTTCCGCGCCCCATCAGCCGATGATTCAGCTCGGTGTCCTCGGTCGTGACGAGATCCGTGCGGAACCCGCCGACGGCGAGGAGGTCGGCCCGCCGGTACATCGAGTTGCAGCCGCTGATGCTGGAAACGTAGCGAGACGCTCCGAACATCCGGCCTTGGACGGAGTTCGCGCTCCCCACGATCGTGTCGAGGGCCGCATCGACGGCTTTCTGCCAAAACGAGTCCCCTTCGTTCGCGATCTTGCCACCCACGCCGGAAATGCCTGGGGCAAACCGTGCCGCGAGGCGTTCGAGCCAATGTGGGTCCGGGATGCAATCCGCGTCCGTGAACGCGAGGAACTCTCCCCGGGCCGCCTCGACCCCAACTTGACACGCCCCGGACCGAGTGCCATACTCCTCGTAGAGGACGCGCGCCCCGAATCGCCGGGCGATTTCGGCGGTCGCGTCGCCCGAGTGGCCATCGACGACGATGATTTCCTTCAGCGGGAGCGTCTGGGCGCGGACGGCCGCGAGGCACCGCTCGATTCGCCGTGCCTCGTTCTTCGCCGGAATGACGATCGTCACATCGGGGGAATGCGGGGCTGCGTCGCCCTGGCGCGGCAATCCCTCGTCGAAAATCACCCGAAAACCCTCCCCTCGTTGAGACCGCGAATCATCATCGCATCCGACGATTCGCGCTGATGACCGCGTGCAGAATGAGCCCCGTGAAGGCGAAGAGCATTCCACCAACGAGGAAGAGGACGGAGAGCAGCGACAGTCCGAGAGGTAGTTCGCGAACGCCGACGGGCTGGCTGTAGTACTTCGCGAGCACGGCGAATCCGAAGGTCATGCCGACAATGAACAAAGCGACGCCCAAGATCCCGAACACAGTGAGGGGCCGCTCCGTCTCGAGGTAGCGGACCATCGCGCCGATCACGCTCAATCCGTGGCGGACGGGGCCCTGCGACGATCCTTCCACATCGTAGTCGACATGGATGGGTACTTCGACGATTTTGAGCCCGCGCCGGTCGGCGTCCCAGAGGATCTCCGCGCTCGCACCCATCGCCCGCTCGCGGGGGTCGAGCGCATCCACGGCCCGGCGCGAGTAGGCGCGGAAGCCGCTCTGGCCATCTTTCACCCTCGCTCGGAGGCGCGATCCCGAATTCGTGAGTTTCGTGAGCACTCGGATTCCGAACCGGCGGTACCGGGGGACCTTCGACAGACTCTCGGGCTTGAGGAACCGGGAACCGATCGAGATGTCCGCCCTGCCGTCCCTCACGGGCTTGAGCACCCGAGGGATCGCCTCGGGCCGGTGCTGCCCGTCGCCGTCCAAGATGACGAGGACTTGGGTCCCGTTCGTCCGCGCGTAGTCGAAGCAGGATCGAATCGCGGCGCCGTAGCCTTGGTTACCGTCGTGGCGAATGACGGTTGCTCCAGCGCGTTCCGCGATCCAGGCGGTCCCATCCGTGGACCCGTCGTCGATCACGGCGACTTCGTCCACGTACTGCATTGCCGAGATGACTACGCTTCCGATGGTTTTCGCTTCGTTGTGTGCCGGAATGGCCGCAAGGATCTCCCCCATGCTCCCCCCACCTCCTTCCTCCCGTTGCCCTCATACGGTGTGTATTCCCGCGTTTCGCGGGTGTGCGCACATCGCTTCGCGGAGCTGGAAGGCGAAGTAGTCACTGGCGGAACTCCTAGTCTGAACCCCTCGGACACTTCTGCCTCCCCCACACCCACAGTGCAGATGGCGCAGCCCCGTCCTATTCTGAGAAGATGGCTTAAGGAATGTGGAACAGTTTTTGCTCTGCTCGGTACAAATCGGAGCAACACAGTTTTCGACCCTGTCGAAAGAGGCTCTCAATCCGATTCACACGCGGCGGCTAGGGGAGTCCCGGATTCTTATCGATGTGGGAGGGCGGCCGATCGGAATGCCGTGCGTCTCGGCGATCGCCATCTGCGAAATCGTGTTTCCATCTTCGAGTCGCGGGAGATTCAAGGGCTACTCCGTGGAAAGTAATTAACGGAGGACCCGCGGTGTCGCCGACATGAAATTCCCCCGAAAGATTGTTGGGCGGACGTCTTCCGAACGCGAAACGAATTCGGCGGCGCTCGTCGACGAGGTACCGGCCGCAGGCGTGCGGGTGGACGACGCTGCGCGGGATGCGATGGCGGCCCAACTCCTCCGGGAGCAGACGCGCCGGGATGCCTTGCGCCTCGGCGTGGCGGCGGGAGGGGGCGTCCTCGCCGCCCTATTCGCGGATCGGTTCATCGGTCGCGGACGCGCAGCCCCGGGCGACGCGATCGGCGGCACGACGATCTCCAACACGGACATCGATGCGAAGCGGATCGCCGCCGTCCGGATCGCGACGGAGTTTGAGCCGACCAAGCACACCGGGACCCCGGCCGACCCGTGGACGGAGGCCGGCATCAATGCGGCGATGGCGGACCTCGGTGCCGCGGGGGGCCTCGTCTTCCTCCCGGTCGGGAACTGGAACGTGCGGCCGATCACGGTCCCCGCGAACAACATCGCCCTGTGCGGGTCCGGGTTCAACACGAAGCTCGCGGCGACCGCGGGGAGCTACACCCAGAACACGAGCGCGATGTTCCTCCTGAATGGGCGCCTCGGGGTCACGCTGGCCGACATGGCGTTGGACGGGACCGGTACGAACACCTGTTTCGGGATAAACGCGACGGGCGGGTCCGATCCGATCATCT
>VBME01000010.1 GCA_005878995.1 Methanobacteriota archaeon
GTCCGGTCCTCGCCTTCCGTCGTCGTGAGCATAGTCTCAGCGATTCAGCACGTGAATCGCTTGCCCAAGGGCCGCCTCCGCGGTCTCCATGATCGCTTCCGGCAGCGTCGGATGCGGGTGGACCGTCAGCGCGATATCCGTCACACTCGCGCCCATTTCCAGCGCGAGGGCGAGCTCGCTGATCAGGTCGCTCGCATCGGGCCCGACGATCGTTGCGCCGAGAAGGATCTTCGTGTCCGCGTCGGCGATCAGCTTCACGAAGCCGTCATACTCGCCCGTCGTCAGGGCGCGGCCGATCGCGGCGAAGGGCACCTTTCCGACTCGGATCTTACGCCCCTGCGCGGCCGCCTCAGACTCCTGAAGACCAACCGTGGCAATCTCAGGATCCGTGAAAATCGCCGCGGGCATGGCGTGGACGTCCAGTTCGACCGGATGCCCCGCGATCAC
>VBME01000011.1 GCA_005878995.1 Methanobacteriota archaeon
CCAAACCCGAGACGCCCCCCCCGATGATGGCGAGGTTGGGAGGGGTCCGCTCGAGTTCGAGCGCCTCCTTCGTGCTGATGACCATCAACCCATCGAATCGAAACGAAGGGAGATCCGACGGACGGCCGCCCGTCGCGATGATCGCGTCCGTGAACGAGAAGTCCTCGAGGCCGCCCGCTCTCCGGATCTGCAGCGTGTTCGGCCCGGTGAAGGACGCGAGGCCCGAGACGACGTCGACGCCGTTCCCCTTGCAGAGCTTGCGGCCCGGATCGCGGCAGGATACCCTCCGGGGCCGGCGCCAATGACGACGACGTCGACCTGGCGGGCCACGAGCGACCGAACAACTCCGCGCTCTTATCCCTTTTCGTCGTGGCTCGGCTCGGACCGACCGACCGAGCGAGTTACTTATGCAATCAGCGTGATCTCGAGAGCCAATGCGAGGAGGATTGGCCGAAATGAGTGAATCTGTTGACCGGGTCGAGCGGGGCCTCGCGCCCAGGCTCCTCTTTCATGGACTCCTCCTTGCTACCGCCGTCGGGCTGTTTCTCGGGGCATCGTTCGCATGCCCCTCCGTGGTTCATCCCATGTGCATCGAGGGAGGGGCGTACTCCGGGTTTCCGGTCGCGTATTGGATTCAGTGTCGAGGCCCGCTCATTCCCGGCGATGGCCAGTCAGTCGATCCGCCCCAGCTAAGTCAGACGGCCGTCGTCCTCGACGTAGCCGTTTGGTACGTCGTCTTGTGGGGCGCCGTCAGGCTCGCCCGTCGCTTTCTACGGCCCCAAGCCGATCAATGAGACGCGCGTGACTATTCCTCGCCGACGAACAGGAGAGCCGGATGCTCGAGATTGTTCCGGACGTTCTGAACGAAGGCAGCCCCGATGTGCCCGTCGACGATGCGGTGGTCGAACGAGCAGGAGAGGTACATCATGTCCCGGATCACAATCTGGTCGTTCCGGATCACCGGCCGCTTCTCGATCTTGTGAATCCCGAGAATCGCGACCTCGGGCCAGTTGATGATGGGCGTCGCGAAGATGCCGCCTTCCTTGCCGAGGGACGTGATCGTGAACGTGGAGCCCTGGACCTCTGCGAGGGTGAGCTTCTTGTCACGCGCGGCGTTCGAGAGCCGCTCGACTTCCGTCGCAAGATTCCACAGGTCCTTCCGGTCCGCGTCGTGCACCACCGTGACCGTCAGGCCCTCGTCCGTGGCGGTTGCGATGCCCACATTGTAGTATCGCTTGATGACGATCTCTTGGCGCTCATCGTCGACGGATGCGTTGAGGGCGGGGAACTCCTTCAGCGCCGCGATGATCGCCTTGATGAAGAAGGGCAAGAACGTGAGCTTGATCCCCTTTCGGTCCGCGCTCGCTTTCAGATGATCCCGCAGGTGGACGATCTCGGTCATGTCCACCTCGTCGACGTACGTGAAATGGGCGGCCGTGACGTTCGACTTCGCCATCTTGTCGAAGATCCGCTTGCGCAGGCCATGGATCGGGATCCGCTCCTCCGCGCCGCCCGGGGTCACCGCGACCGCGGGGGCGGGCGCCGCAGCAGCTCCCATGGCGGGTCCTCGCGCGGCCTTACGGACGTCGTCCTCCGTGAGACGTCCTTGCGGGCCGCTCCCCCGGACCGCGGCCAGGTTCACGTTCAGTTCCTTTGCAAGGCGTCGCACCGCGGGTGCGGCGAGGACGTCGCCCGAGGGAACGGGAACCGAAGGAACGGGGGGAGACCCGGACCTCGTCGCGGGAGCCGGCGGAAGCGGGGATCGGATGGGCGGTGCGGGCATGGGGGCCGGGACTTCTCCCGCCTCGCCAAACACCACGAGCGTGCTGCCGACCTTCACGACCTCCCCTTCCTTCGCTCGGAGCTGGAGGATCTTGCCCGTGACGGGCGAGGGAATCTGGACGGTCACCTTGTCCGTCATGACCTCGACCATCGGGTCGTTCTCCTTGACGGCGTCCCCCTCCCTGACGAACCACTTGACGACCTCGCCCTCGTGGACGCCCTCCCCGATGTCGGGGAGCTTGAACTCGCGGGCCATCGCCTCTCCTCGGTCCTGTGCAGTTGCAAGTCCCGCAGCCGGCTTAACGGTTTGCACGCTCGGCCTTCCGGAGGCGTTCATGCGAATCATTTTATGGCCGCCACTCGATGTCGATACGGGGAGGAGTAGGGTCGTGGAGGAGTGGCACAGACCGGTGGGCGTGATTTGTGCCCGGCGCTCCGCGCCGGAAAGATTCCCGTCCTGCTCCTCCTTTCCTTGAGGGAGGGAGCACATGACACGTCCAGTAGGCATCTCGATCCTCGGAGGCCTCGTCGTCCTAGGCGCCGTGATCTTGGTTTTGATCGGAATCGCGAGCTTCTTCGTCGGCCTCGCGTTCCTGTTTCCGGGAACCCCGTTTTCGGGCACCACGCTGATTTTGAACGGCCTGCTGTATTTCGTCCTCGGGGTTGTCCTCGGCGTCGCCGGGTCGGGCCTCTTGCGGATGCGGGCGTGGGCGTGGGGCCTTGCCCTTCTCGCCGCCCTCGTCGGACTCGTCTACCTTCTCTACGGCGTATATCAGGATACGCGCGGGGGCGCCGGCGTCAGCTGGTACTCGGTGCTGACCATCGTGATTGTCGCCGCGATCCTCGTCTACCTGTTGAGCGTCGCGCGCGCGTTCCGTAGGCCCGCCGGCACGATGTGAGCGGTCCGTCAGAACGCCATGACCTTGTCGATTCCGGCGAGGACACGGTCCGCGTTCGGCAGGTAGACGTCCTCGAGGGTGTACGGGAACGGCGTGTCGAATCCCGTCACGCGGACGATTGGACCGCGCAGGTATTCGATCGCCTTCTCCGCGAGGATCGCGCTGATCTCCGCGCCGTACCCGCCGGTCCGCGGGGCTTCATAGACGATGACCGCACGCCCGGTCTTCTTGACGCTTGCCAGGACGGTGGGCTCGTCGAGCGGCACGAGTGTCCGGAGATCGATCACCTCGGCCTCCACGCCCTTCTCCGCGGCTTTCGCCGCGGCATCGAGGCAGACCTGGGCCATGTATCCGTACGCGATGAGCGTGACGTCCTTCCCCGTTCGGCGGACCGCGGCTTGACCGAGGGGCGTCGTAAGTTCGCCTTCCGGGACGTCCTCCCGCGACGCCCGGTACAGTTTCTTCGGCTCGAGGAAGAGGACCGGGTCCGGGTCACGGATCGACGACGTGAGCAGGCCCTTCGCCTCCTTCGGGGTGGAGGGGACGACGACCTTGAGCCCCGGCGTGTGGCAGAAGAACGCCTCCGTGGACTGGGAGTGGTAGTGGCCGCCGCGGATCCCGCCGCCGAACGGCGTGCGGATCGTCATCGGGACGGAGAACTGCCCCCCGGACCGGTACCGCATCTTCGCCGCCTCGGAGACGATCTGGTCGAAGCCGGGATAGATGAAGTCCATGAATTGGATCTCCGGCACGGGCCGAAGGCCGTACAGCGCCATGCCGATCGATGTCCCGATGATGCCGCCCTCCGCGAGCGGCGTGTCGAACACGCGATCCGGGAATTCGTCGATCAACCCTTCCGTGCAGCGGAAGACGCCGCCGTTCCGGCCGACGTCTTCGCCGAGGATCACGACGCGGTCGTCCCGCCGCATCTCCTCGCGCAGCGCGTTGTTGATCGCCTGGACCATCGTCATCGCGGGCATGTTCACGACCTCGTCGCGTAGTACTCCTGGTACGGATCTTCGCCCACCTTGCCGCCCGGGAGGCGTCCGAGCATCTCCGGGTCGTCCTTGAACGGCAACAGATCCGGGTCCTCGTCGAGCCGGTCTTGGTAGTCCGGCTGGAGTTCCACGGCCCGGACGAAGTGGTCGATGACCTTGGACTTGTCGCCCAATCGCGCGGCGATCCGCGCCAGGTTGAAATGGGCGCTCGCTCGCGTCGGCTCGAGTTTCAACGCCCGCGCGAACGCGTCCGCGGCGCCCTCCAAGTCCCCTGCATGGAGCAAGTCGTACCCGAGGCTGTGCCAGGCCTGCGGATTGTTCGGCTGCGCGTCGGACAGCATCCGATCGATCCGCGCGGCCTCGAGGTAGTCGCCTTCCGCGCCGAGGCACGCCGCGGCGAGGGCGCAGACGTCTCCATCGAGGTTCCCTTTCCGCTGCAGGAGCGGCAGCAGGATCGCGAGGGCTTCCTTCGCGCGCCCCTGCTTGAACAGCTCGTGGGCCCGCTGCACGCCGGACGATGACGAGGGAGCGGCCGCCGGCGCCGCGGACCCTTTCTTCGCCAGAACGTCACCTCCGAGGACGCGCGAGGAACGCGTCCATCTGTTCCCGAAGGTGGGCGGGCATCTCCGCGTAGACGTCGGCGAAGATCGTCTCGGGTGCGGGCGGCGGAATCCGCTCGGCGTCCTGGACGGCGCGGCTAATGTCATCC
>VBME01000012.1 GCA_005878995.1 Methanobacteriota archaeon
GAGGAGGTCTCGTCTCCACCGCCGAAATCGGCAGACGGACCTTACGCGATTGCGACGATCCGCGTCCGAAACTGGGAGACGAATCGCCTCGTGCGCGAGTTCGCGCGGACGTTGCACATCAGCCGCCGGCGAATCGGGTTCGGGGGGACGAAGGACAAGCGCGCGCTTACCACGCAGCTCTTTTCCTTCGAAAACGTCCCGGTGGAGACGCTTTCCGCGTTGCGGATGAAAGACGTCGAGGTCCTTGACGCGTACCCGTCCGATCGCCCGCTCGAGATCGGAGAACTCATCGGCAACCGGTTTCGCGTTCTCGTTCGGGGCCTTGCGGTACCGGCCGAGAAAGCGAAGGTCATCGCGGCCGAAACCGCGCGCCAGCTGCGGATCCGCGGCGGCTTCGCGAACTTTTTCGGGGTCCAGCGGTTCGGCTCGGTGCGGCCAATCACCCATGTCGTCGGGCGACACATCGTTCGCGGCGAGTTTCGGGAGGCGGTCGACGCGTACGTCGCAAATCCGATCCCGGGTGAGGGCCCGGAGTCGTACGGAATTCGCACGGCCTTGCGAGACACGGGGGACATCCCGGCGGCCCTCCGCGCCTATCCGAAGTCGTACGGCTTCGAGAAGGCGATCCTGAACCATCTGGCGACCCATCCGGACGATGCCGTCGGGGCGCTGCGGCAGCTGCCGTTCAACCTCCTCTTGATGTTCGTGCACGGCTACCAGTCGTACCTGTTCAACCGGATCCTGAGCGAACGGATGCGCCGCGGCCTCCCGATCCACGAGCCGGTCGCGGGGGACCTCGTCTTGCCCGCGGACAAGAGCGGCCTCCCGGATCGGGACCGGACGATCGACGTGACATGCGACAACTTGGAGCGCGTCGCGGGTCGATGCCACGAGGGGAAAGCGTGGGTCAGCGCGATCCTGTTCGGGTCGGAGCCGGAATTCGCCGGTGGTGAGCCGGGGCAAATCGAGAAGGAGGTCGTGGCCTCGGAAGGCCTGCAGCCGAACGATTTCATCATCCCCGAGATCCCTCGGATCTCCTCGCGCGGCACCCGTCGTGAAATCCTCGCGCCGATTCGCGATCTCGAAGTCTCGGTCGTCGGGGACGATTTGCATCTGTCTGTGGAACTCACGCGCGGCGCCTACGCCACGTCACTCGTGCGGGAATTCACGAAGAGCGAGTGAGTGGGCGTAGCCCAACCAAGCGAACGGACCGACGCAGTCTCGGTTAGCTCCGCATCTTCGACCAGAGGTCCGCGAAGCGGTCGACCGCGTCGTCGTTGAAACTCGAGCGGTTGGCGAGGAGGAGCTTCCGTACTTCCTCGACGTCCTTCACCGTGAAGACGCTCTCCCGCTCCCGGCGCGTGCGGACGAGCAGGTCACGCTGCATGAGTTTCTGCAGGTGATACGACAACGTCGACTTCGACACGCCGACGCTCGCCTGCAGCTCCGCGAACGTCCGGCCCTCGTACGTCAGGAGCTCGACGAGGATTTTCCGCGGGACGTCTTGGCGCAATACGGCGAGGATGCGCCGTTGCGCTTCGACGAACGCGCGCGCGATGAAGTATCGTTTGCGATGGCCGTCCTCCTCCGCCTTCAGGACGCCGTTCCGCTCGAGGTACCCGAGGTGGTACGACAACATGCCCGTCGACATTCCGAGCGTGTGCCCGATCCGCCGTAGGTGTACGCCCGGGTTGGCCAACAAGAAGTCGTAGATCCTGCGACGGCTCGCGAGTTCGAGGCCTTCCGACATCCAATCACCGCAAGAGGGCGAGGTAGAGGGACACGAGGACGGCGAGGTTCAGCGCAAGCCAGTCCGCGCCCACAGACGGCACGGCCAGCGTCGCCATCTCGACGAGGAGCCAGACGCCCTGCGCGAGGAAGATCCCGAACGCCGCGGTCAGCAGCAGGAAGCGTCGTTCCCGGTGCCGCGCGTACGACTTGACGGAGACCGTCGCGAGGATCGCGGCGAACCCGGCAAACGAAACCCGGAGGAACACGTCCACAGGGCCCATGCGGTCCGCACAATGCGGGTTCCTCGTAAAGATACTTTGTGTACAGCGGTCGAAGGACCTCCGAATCGGCCCGGACGACCAGAGTTCGGGGAGCGTCCTAACGAGTTGCCCTCGTATACCAAAATTCCCTTATCCGTGAATTGACAATATTTGAGAGATGGAGGACGGTACGGACGCGCGCGCATTTCTCGCGAAGGCGGCGGCGACCTTTGCGGTGCTTTCGCTTCTGCCCGTCGCCCTGAGCGGATCTGCCCCCTCTCACGCGTCCGCCGCCCTCCGAACTATTTCGTCGTCGGACTTCGGTGCCGTGCCGATCGGCGACGTCCCCTGGTCGACCTCCCTGTTCGCTTCGTTCACGTACGAGCACGGCGTGGCGTTCGGGACGTACGCGCAGTTCGGGTACAACGCGACGACCGGGACGGTTCGGTCCCTCATCGGGCTCGAGGGACGGGCGCCCGTCCTGTTCCTCGAGTCGATCGACATCGAAGGCTTCCCGCCCGCGCGATCCGCGGCGGCCCGAGGGCCGATCTTCGAAGCGGCCGGATACCTCGTCACGATCACGGCCCACGATGATCCGACGGCCCTCCTTGAGATTCGCTCCGACATGCCGCGCCTCGTGACGGTGGAGCTGCCTGCCTGGTCGACGAACATCTCGCTGGTCTCGGTACCGGGCTCGTGGCGCGCTTCGTCCGTTTCGTTCGTGGTCCAAGGAGAGGAGGCCCGTTTGTTCCTCGGGGCCGGCTGGTTCAACGTGACCGGCACGACGGTCTTTGCGCACCTGGCGAGTCCGGACCTCCTCGTGTTCAAGTCCGTGCCGGCCGGCTCCACAAACAAGGCGGAGTGGAGGGCCGTCCTCGACGCGATCAGTGCGGGCCACGTCGTCTCGGAGCTCGACCTCGTCGCGATCGCGGATGGCGGCTGGATGCAGAATCCCGGGCGGTATCGGATCGACGTCGCGACGTGGCCCCTCGCGGTCCGCGCGGGTCAAGCCTCCGTCCAGGTGGACACGTTGCGGCCGGGAGGCGCCGTGGTCTTGCTCGCCTTCGACTCCAACACGATGCCCGCTGCCGATCCCACGCGGCTCATCGTGCGGGCGAACGGCAACCCGGTAAATCGATCGAACGACACGTTGACCCTGTTTTACGCCCCCGACTCGCTGACCAGAGATGCGTCGTATTCTCTTCTTCCCCTCCGCGGCACTGTCATCGCACTCTATCTGCCCTCCCTGGCGGCAGTGTCCGTCGAGGTCGTGAGCGTTCCCCCGCCCGCCCCGAATCCGGCGTTCGATCCTGGCTCGGAGGCGGCAGTGGTTGCGGCCCTCGCAATCGTGTCGGTCGCGGCGGCGCGGATGCTCCGACGTCGGGAAGAGTAGCGGATTGGCGGATGCCAACGTCACCGACCGCGCACATACAAATATCGGGGTCGGTATCGTCGGGCCCATGCCCGCAAACGAAGTGTGCGGGGTCGTCGGTTGTGGGAAGGAAGCGAAGCGCTCCCTCTCCACCACAAAGGTGAAGGAGGCCCTCCCCGAACTCAAGCTGATCGGGGAGCCGCGACGCGTGCACCTCTGCAAAGACCATTACAAGCAGTTCCGGAAGAAGACGAAGCAGGAGCGGGAACTCGAGCGCGCCACGTGGCAATGAGTCAAGCGACTCGGTCCAAGAAAAGAGTAGAAGCCTGAGTAGCGGCTTGGACCTTGACTCGCCTACGCCGGATTGAAGTGCACTTAGCCGCAGTAGGCGAAGCTTTCGATTCTGGGAAATGTTGCAATAGTTGAACGAATCGGGCGGACTCGGAGCCCTTTACTCGAAGATCAGTTCCCGAAGGCCTGTCTTCTCGTTGAGCCGCCGATTCAAGTGGATCGCGTCGAATCGCGCGATGTGGATCTCGTTGACGACCGCGGTCTTCGCGCGGAAGAGATGCCCTCCGATGACGGCGTGGTCCGGCCGGCCGGCAGCGACGTGCAGGTGCAACTTCGGGTCCCCGCGCATCGCGATGCTTCCATGGAGCGCGAGGAGTTCATGACGTTCTCGGAACGCCGATTTCTGGTAACCGTTCGGCCCGAAGAACCCGATCTCGAAGTCTTGGATCATCCCGATTCCCCAGAGGACCGCGCCACTGTCGACATTGTGCTTCCGGGCCGCAGCCTCGACGCTCGCGACCAGATCCTCGCCATCCGACAGCTTGAGGAGGATCGTATTTCCATCTTGACGCGTCTCCATCGGCTCACCGCGCCATGAGCGGCTCGGCCTTGATCTTGAAGCGTCGTTCGACCGCCTTGGCGAGGTCCTTCGCGCTGCTGAACGCGGTGTACACCTTTCGCGGCCGGCACGCCTCGATGAACGCCATCACGTCCTCGAAGTCGCCGTGGTCGCTCAGCGGGAACTGCGCGTCGAGCCCGTATTGCCGGCTATAGTCGAAGAAGGCGCACCACCCGCTCACGTACGCCGTCCGCAACCCGATTGATCCGAGCCACGAGACGCTGTCGTCGAGCGGCGGGCGGAGCCATCCCGGCGGGAGGATGTACACACGCGGATCGGTCCGTTCCGCCTCCGTGAGGGTGGACAGCCGGCGATATCGCAGTTTGATCCCGTACCGCCCGTAGAGGTCCGCGAGGTCGGCGATCTTGTCCGCGACCGCGACCTCGATGCCGAGTCGGTTCACGAGGGCGATCAGTTCCTGACTCTTGCCGAACTCGTACCCGCCGAGCGCGACCGGTCCTTGGGTGAGTTCCATCTCGAGCCAGGTCAGCAGGTCGGCCTCCACGTCGTGCTTCGGCGGAAAATTGTATCCTGGGCGGCCGTACGTCGCGTCGACGATCAGCTCCCGGACGAACTCGGGATGCGCCTTGCCACACGTCGCACCGCC
>VBME01000031.1 GCA_005878995.1 Methanobacteriota archaeon
ATCATGTACGTCGTGTAGATCCAGCGCGAGAGCTCGCCCGGGTACCAGACCTCCGTCTGGTCATTTCCGAAGGACCACGCGAAGTACGCGATAACCAGGAAGTAGATGCCGAAGGCGATCGCAAGGGTCCTTGGCCTGACGGATCGTGCCATTCGACTCGCACCCCTTCGTGCCGACGCGGCTGATATACTTCATCCCCTCCTTTTCATTTTTGATACCGCGAAACAGGTCGGCCAAAGGTATTTCCCCCTTGGAGACGTCCTGCCTTTGGAGGAGGACGCGGCCGCGTACCTGGAGCGCTTCCTCCGGAGAGATGTGATGGGCCGGTTCGCGACGCGGGAGGCGCACTTCGCGTTTCGCGAGGTGGTGATCCTCGCCCTCGCCGGGCTGGCCGCCTTCCTGTTCCTCAATCACGAGAACCTCTACTTGACGGGACCCTTCACTCTCTCGAAGGCGCCGCTCGAAGCGTACTTGCTCGCGACGACCGTGATCTACCTGTTCCTGCGGCTCGTCGTCGTCACGTTGGAAATGCGCGTGCCGCGCGCCCGCGCCGAGCTGGTTCGGTGCCCGGAGTGCGGGCAATGGATCGACGATTCCACGGCCAAGAGTCGCGAGGCCCACCACCGGATCGAGCTGACGCCGAAGCCGTCGCCGAAGGCGATCGTCTCGACCGTCGCGCTCCGCAAGGCGGTCGATGCCGCGCGCGTCGCCGGCAAGGCATCGGAGGCAAATCCCCAGCCGAAGATTCCGGCCGCCGGCAATCCGGAGAACGTGTCGGGTTCGGACCTCCTCGAGGCGCTCCGCGATCCGGAGCTGCTCGAGCGACTCCGGCACAGCCCGAATCCGCCGCGGGATCCGCGCCTCAAGCGCTGAGCCCGAAAACCGTCCCGCTCCGTGAACCTAGGAACGCAGCTCGGGGCCTCTATGTCCCAACCTCTACCAAACTATTGATGCTCGACCCCCGAGATGACGGCCGCGGCGACGGCATGATGTTCCGATCCGCGTGGAAACGATGCTTTCCTTCTCTCGCCATGGCATTCGTCTGCCTCGGGATCACGATGCTACCGACCCCGGCGGCCGCGCTGTCTCCCCTCCAGGCCTCGCTCGAATACACGATCGATCCCGGGGCGTACAACAACTCCGTTCGGGCGGCACCGACATCCGCGATGATCTATCCCCGCATCGCGATCGACCGCGACCCCGCGAGCCCGCGGGACGGGACGATCTATGTGGTCGGATTGCAATACGCGCCGAACGGTTCGTGCGGCAACCCCGCGGTCGTTCGGTCAATCGACGGCGGCCGGACGTTCGACGCACCGCACGTCGCGCCGCTGTGTTTGTCCGGCCTCAGCCTCGACGTCACCGCCGACAACGGGACCCTGTTTGCGGCGTCGTGGGGCCCTCGGTTCTTGCGCTCCACGGACGGGGGGATCTCCTGGGAGATCCTCGCGACGATCGGCAATGCCTCGGCCCCGGCCTCCCTCGCGGTGGACAAGGTAACGGGTGGACTTCACCTGGCGTGGTCGACGGCGAGATGGCCGGACCTAGGCCCCGTCTACGCGAGTTCCTCTCGGGATGGCGGGCAAAATTGGACCGCGCCGGTCGCCGTTCTGCCCGCGGGACTGCCGGCATTCTCGCCCCAGATTGCGGCCTACAACGACACCGTCGTCGTGGGCCTCGCGACGGCAAATGCGACGGGTCCGTTCGTCGCCGCTGTGACCTCACGGGACGGGGGAGCGACCTGGGGCAGTGCGACGGCCCTGACGCCGACCGCCCCGTGCCTGCGCTGGTCGGCCCCCTCCTCGACCGTGTCCTCGTCCGGGACCTTCGCGATTTCCTGGTACGCGGACCCGGCCCTGTTGCCGCAGGGTTGTTGGGACAACTGGGGCAACGCGACACAGACGTTCGTATCCGTGTCCGTCGACGGCGGACGCACGTTCTTCGCGCCCCGGCTCGCGGGAGGCCCGCCCGGTTGGTCCGCGATGAGCTTTGGAGATGCGGTCGCCTTCGACACCCACTCGCGGCTGTATGTCACGTGGCACTCGATCGCACGGAACTGGACCGCGGCGTCGGTGTATGTCGCGAACTCGACGGACCTCGGGCAAGGGTTCGAGTCTTCTTCCTTCACGACTCGTCTCCAAGTGGGCGGCGGAAACTCGACGGCCCAGGAGAACCTCGCGCTGGGTCTGAACGATACCGTATACCTGCTCTGGGTGGCCTTCGATCCATCGGGCGATCCGAACCGCACGGGCATCTTCGTCCGAGGAATCGCCGGAGAAGCGAAGGGAAATCTCGCGCTAACCTCCCCGACGTCGGCTTCGGTCGACGTCCAGGTGCGAGACGCCTCGACCGGGGCGATTGCGTACCACGCCGCATGGGATGGCTCTCCGGTAACGGTGCCGAACGTCCCTCCGGCCTCGTACGAGGTCCAGGTGAGCGTAGGCAACGAGTCCTCCGTCGCAGGCCGGATGCCCGTCCGAACGTGGGGCCGGACGACGTTTACGGTCCACGTAACCTTCTCGTCGGGAGAGCCGCCGCACCCGGCCCTGCTCCCCTGGGAAATCACGGCGGGCGCCGCCCTGGCCGTCCTCGGCGGAGCGGTCCTCATCGCGGTGCAACACACGCGGCTCACCCGGGAAGCGGTCCTCCAGCGGGAAGTTCGCCGGCTCATGTACCGTTTCATCCGGGACCACCCCGGATCTTCGTTCTCCCAAGTGCGAGAGGCGGTCGGCCTCCAGAACGGCGTCGCCGCGTACCATCTCGGGGTCCTCGAGCGGCAAGGCCTCGTCCGTTCGAAGACCCGCCGCCGTCATCGATGGTACTATCCGGACGGGGACGTGACCCTCTGGCACGAACTGCCGTTGAGCCCGCTCCAATCGTCCTTGCTCGACGAGGTCCGCCGCTGTCCTGGTGTCGGGGTGCGGGAACTCGCGCGCCACGTGGATCGACGGACGTCCTCCGTCGCGTACAACGTGAAGGCGCTCGCGCGCGACGGCGTCCTCCGGACGGAACAGAAGGGGCGCAAGCTTCGGTGCTTCCCGGCGGACGAACCGAGGCCTGCGTGAACGAGCGACGATGGCGACGCGCCCCACACACCTCGTGTGAGGTTCACGCGCTGAGCCCTACGAGCACGAGGAGTTCCTCGAGGATCCGGTACGTGAAGCCCCAGATGAGCCGGTCGTCGTAGGTGAACGACGGCACGTTCAGTTCGCCAAGGATTGTTGGGACGACGCGCCGCGCATGGGTCGGCGGAAGATCCCGGAGCGGCGTCCAGAACACGGACGCCATCTCGGGTCCGGGCGTCGCTTCAATCGGACTCCGGGCCACGGCCACGTACGGCACGACGAGGACCTCCGGCTTGTTGCCCGGGGCGCGCGGGGCCATGTGACCGAGGATGTCCGCCTGGCCCTCCAGATCGATTCCGACCTCCTCCCGCGTCTCCCGCACCGCGGTCGCGAGCACCGTGCCGTCCTCCGCGCGACGCCGGCCGCCGGGCAGGCCGATCTGCCCGGACCATGGATCGCCCTCTCGCTTCGAGCGCTCCCCCAAAAGGACCTCAAGATCTCGGGCTCCATTCTGGAGAAGGACCACCACCGCGGCGGCCGGCTTCGCCTTCAACTCCGCCTCCGCGAGCTCGAGGGGGAGGAGGAACTTGCGGAGCCGCTCGAGGGACGCTTCGGGCATTCGATGACGCAACGCGTCGCCCGGTAAAGGATTGACGCCCCGAGTCAGAGAACTGACAGAAGCCCGCGTCGGGCGCGTGTCCATAGGCACACCTCGTTTGCAAGCGCCCGCGGCGAGGCGGTTGTCATACTTTTCTGGACCGGTTCGCTGACAGGAGCAGAAGGTACAAGTATGTATAGTGACATCTGTGTCATGTGGCGATGAAAACGATCCCAGCACCGAGCGAAGGCCCAGGGCCCTCCCCCCTCCTCCGAACGTTGCACCAGGTAGAAGCCGTGCTCCGGAAAGCCGTCGCGGACGATGAAGGACCGCTGAGCCTCGCGGAGATCGCGCGACGGATGCCCGCAAAGAGCGTCCGGCACGGGACCATCCGGGCATGCGTCAACGAGCTGAATCGACTTCATCTGGTTACGGAGGATCGCCGGCGCGGGGTCATGTGGACGCTCCATGAGGATCCGAAGTTCTGGGACCACAAGGGCCTCCTGAAAGTCTGAACCGCGTCTCTCGGAGGTGGGCGACTGCCGGAGGCGGAGGTCGTCGTTGAGGACGACGAGTTTCGCGCGACTGGCGATCCACAGAAGAAGAAACTTCGCGAACTCGCCCGGAGACTCCGTCAAGAACCGTTCCTGGGCGAGCGAATTCACCGAGACCGGATTCCGAGGCGGTACCGTGACCTACCGAATCGCTTCCGTCTCGAGCTGCCAGAAGGTTGGCGAGCCCTGTACACGGTCGCAAGCCGCACTCCGCTTGGTTCCCAGGTTCGAATCGTTTGGATCGGCGACTACAAGCGATACGAGAGACTCCTCGGATACGATTGAATCGGGGCCACCAGCCGAGCGGTGCGCATGTATGTGACGCGGACGATCGGCCGGCACACGCCTTCACCGAGTCGGATCCGGCAAGACCCGGAGACGGCGGCTTCACCACCGGTTTAGCGGGCGGTCCACGCTGGTCGCGAGCCGCGGGTCCGCAAGGAGATCCTTCATGCCGCCGTTCGCGTACGACTTCGGCCTGGTGTGTGGGCCGCAATAGTGATGCAGGACGATCGGCGAGGTGACGAACGGGGCGAGCCAGAGGATGTTGTAGTAGAGCCCGACCGGATTCACGAGGAGGAGACCGAAGCTCATCAAGCCGATCAGGGCGACCGTGCCGCGTCCCATGAAGAGAATCTCGCGCATCGACATCGGCGGTTCGTCCTTCGGCGTCACGGGGAAGCGCCGCGTGCGGTCGACGAGGTACATGATCATCGAGCGGACCTCGTGCGGGAGCATGATCGCTCCGATCGCGCGGCTCAGCGTGCGCGCGCGGTAGAAGTCGAACAGCTTCAGGCGGACCTGCACGATCTTCGCGAGCGTGAAGACGGACGCGGGATCATCAGGAGAACGGCCTTCTTGGCGGGAGAGATCTTTGCCGGTGGCACGAAGGAGAAGAACTCCATCGAGCCGCGCGTCCACTTGTTCTGGCGCTTGATGAAGCCCCGGACGTTCTCCGGCATCGCCTCCCAGGAATGCAAAGGAACAAAGGCGGATCCGTATCCGACGTTCGCGAGCTTGATGGCGGTCGCGAAGTCCTCCGAGACGTAGCGCTCATCGAAGCCGCCCACCTCGATCAGCGGCTTGACCCGGATCAGGACGTTGTGGCCGTAGCAGACGACGGTGCCCAGATAGCCCGCGAGCTTCCGCTCCCATTCGTCGCGGCTCATCTCGTGTGCGGGGGCGAGCGCCCCGGGGAACGGCCGGTCCGTGTTCCAGATGTTCACCATGCCCTGGAAGATCGCGAGGTCCGCGTTGTCCGGATGCTCCGCGTACCGCAACGCGTGCCCGACCCAGTCCGGCGGAAGGGCCGAGTCCGCATCGAGGAGGACGAGGTAGTCGTATTCGGACCCGTACGCCCGCAGCCAGTTGTTGATCGCCCCCGCCTTGAACGCCTCCCGGTTCGGGCGCCGCAGGAGACGGAAGCCCATCTCGACCGCGAGGCGGTCGAGCCGCTTCGAGAAGACGAAGGCGAAACTGAACAGGAACAGGACCATCAAAACGAACTGCGCGAGGCTGACGTGCAGGTACCAGTTCACCGCGATCGCGCCGAACGCCAGGACGGTCGTGATCCAGATGCCGAAGACCACCGCGAAGAAGCGCCGGCCCCATCGACGTTCCGCCTCGATGCGAGCGCGCGAGATGAGGAATCCTCCGGACCGCGGTGCCTACGGCGGTCCAGGGTATATTCTTAGTTGAACAATTGTCGAATTGATAATGACTATTCAACTAGTAATCCGGTCGGAGCCCCATCGCAGGGGGTGGTACGGTCCAGCGCTCTAGCGTTGGAGAGGCTTCCCGCAAGACGAGCAGAAGGTCGCGTACACATTGGCAGGAGGAACCGGCGCCCCACAGTTCCCGCAGAACGCGACCGCAATCGAAGGCGGCGCGGCGCTGGGCGCGCCGGTCGGGGCGGGGCGGGGATGCTTCCGGCGGTACCGCACCAGGAAGACGACGACCACCGAGACGACCGCGGCGGCAACGCCCGCGATAAGACCGATCACGAGGAACGGCGGCCAAGCGGTGATCTGGAACCCCGCGACCATCGAATCGAACGTCGCATTCGCCTCCCCGAACGCGCTCAACGCCACGCTCAAAACGATGACCCACTCCCGCCCGTGGGCCGCGCTGACAACGATGACCGCTCTCTGAGCGTAGTTCGCGCCGGAGTATCCGACCCCGAATGCGACGGCGAGGTGGCCCGACACCGAAAGGTACGTCGGCCCGTCGGCGAGGAACGCCGGATGGCCTTCTCGCTGAAGTTCGGTGATCGTCCCGTTCATGAGGGCCGCGAGGTAGGACGGATCCTCCCGAGCTCCCGAATCGGAGGTGTACGCCACGAGGACGTTCGTGCGGAACCCGTCGACGGTGGTGCCGCTCGTAATGAGTGGGATCGACTGACCGCTGACCGTCACGTCCTTCTGCACCTGCCAATCCGACGGCACCGGGATTCGGAACCCGGAGGAATGATCGACCAGGAGGAATGACACCGCGGGCCAGACCGTGACGCTCGTTGAGGCGGTGGCGGTTATGCTGCGGTTGTCGGTGAC
>VBME01000032.1 GCA_005878995.1 Methanobacteriota archaeon
AGATGCCGGCGTTCACGAGGCTGGAGAACGCCTCCTCTTTCCGCGGCTTCTCTTTGAACTTCTGGATTCGGCCCTTCGCGTCGAGTCCGACGATCCCGTACTGCGTCGGATCGTCGACATCCGTCAGCGCGATCGTGACGACGCCTCCCGTCCGCTTGTGGAACTCGAAGAGCGCCTTGAAGTCGACATCACACAGGATGTCGCCCATCGCGACGACGAACGTCTCGTCGATGAAATTCGCGACGCGACGCACCGCGCCCGCGGTGCCTGCCGGGTTCTCCTCGAAGCTGTAGAGGATCGAGGCGTTGTAGTCCAATCCGTCCCCGATTGACTTGATCAGGGCGTCGGAGAGGTACGCCGTGGTCACGATAATTTCGTGGAATCCTGACGCGGCGAGGGACCGCAGCACGTAATCGATGCACGGCCTCCCCGCGACGGGCATGAGCGGCTTCGGCCGTTTGTAGGTCAGGGGCTTCAGGCGGGTCCCCTCCCCGCCTGCGAGGACGACCGCCTTCATCGGCCGATCTCCACCTTGCCTTTTTCGAGGAGCGCTCTGAGGGCTGCGTCCGCGGTCGCCTCGAGCTTCTTCTCGTCGAGCAACGCGTCCCGGACCGCCCGGTTCTGCTGCCGCAACAGCGTCCGCGCCTCGCGCACTTCCGTGCGCTTCGCCCCCTTGATGGACAGGACTTTCTCCCGCATCTCGACGAGTTTGGCGTGGACCTCGTCCGCCTTCGCCCGCGCCGCGAGGTGCGCCTCGTGTTTCTCGTTCCCCTCCAGGATGAGGGCGGAGATCTGATGGACGAGGCCCAGGGTCTCTTGATGGACGGCACGGGCTTTGTCGCTCAGGCCGACGGCCGCTTCATGCTCCTGGTCCGCGGCCCGGAACAGGTCCGTGATCCCGCTATCGACGTCCTCGATCTCCTTCGCAATCTTGTCCTGGTCCGCCTTGAGGACTTCGAGCTGCTTCAGCCGCTTCATCGAGTCCTTGAGATCGTCGAGCAGCTCGTTCTCCTGGCTCAGTGTGAGCGACGCGGTCTGTTGCCGCATCTCCATTTGGGAGACCCGCCGCCGGAGCGCGCGGAGCTCCGCGCCAACATCGGAATGCCCGGAGCCACGGAGCTTGCGCTTCATCTCGATCAGAGCCTTCGCCTTCGCTTGGAGCTCGTCGCGCCTCTCGCGGTGCCGTCGGGCGTCTCCCGCGAACGACGCGCGTCGGTCTTTGAGCTCCCGGAGCTTGGCGCCGGCCTCGCGCTTTTTCTCGTGCACGAGGTCCCGCTCCTGGCGGAGCAGCTGCGCTTCCTGGTTCAGGGCGTCCCGCTTCTCGAAGAGACTCTGGAGTTTGATCTCCGCTTGTTCGAGTTCAGAAAGGGTCTTCTTCCGGACCATCGGGTCCTCCAGGCAGGTCGGAATGCGGCGATTGGCGGATATGCGTTTAACCTTTCGCCAAGTGGACTGCGTCCGCGATTCGCGCGATCTCTTCAGGAGACAACTCCTCGACGCGGCGCGTCCGGAACGGGACCGTCGGGAGGATCGCGTCGAACGCCGCCCGCGAGGACGCGAAGGCGTTCCATTTCAACCGCAGGCCGTTCTCCACGGTCTTCCGGCGGTGCTCGAATAGAGCACCCACGACCGCATCGTACGCTTCCGGGTCTGCCACGGGGAACGGGGAAGGCCGGGATTCGAGCCGGACGAGGGCCGAGTCGACGCGAGGCTGGGGGTGGAACGCGTTGCGCGGGACGCGCTCGAGAATCTCGCACGCTGCGTGGCGGTAGACCCCCACGCTCAGCCGGGAGTAGTCCTCCGTCCCGGGCTTTCCGACCATCCGGCGCGCGAATTCCCATTGGTACATGAGGACGGCGCGATCGAACGGCTGGTCCAGGAGGCGGAACGTCAGCGGGGACGAGATCCGGTACGGAAGGTTCGATGCAAGGACGTCGAAGGCGGGCCACTCGACTCGGAGCGCGTCACCTTCGATCACTTCGATTTCCGGGAGAGTCCGGCGAAGATACGCCGCGAACCGACGATCCGCCTCGATGACGACCACGCGCTTCGCGCGCGCCACGAGTTGTCGCGTGAGGACTCCGAGCCCCGGCCCAATCTCGAGCACGACGTCGGACGGCCGCAGGTGCGCGTGGTCGACGTGACGCGCGGCCACCCGAGGGTCGACGAGGAAGTGCTGGCCCATGCTCTTCCGGGGACGGACGCCGAGCTGAGCCAAGACACGCCGAGGATCGTCTTCCACGATCGGCGCACCGACCCGAGCGGCTTTAGGCTTGCCGCCGGTCCTCGTTTCCTCAGGCGTCGAAGTCCGTCGCCTTGTATGCGTGCGTCGTGTAGGTGGTGCTCGGATCGATTCGCACCACGCCGGGAATGATTGACAAGGTCGCCAGGTACGGTCCATCGACCCCACTCTTGCGGATCTCGGGGCCTGGGAACGAGAAGGTCACCCACTGCAAGCCGTCCTGGAGCCAGGTCTGCCCGCTCGTGGTGGCGAGTTCCGTGGAACCATTCGGAGCCCGGAGAGTCCCGGCCAGGTCGAAGCCCGCGGATGCGAATACCTCCACCTGGGCTCGGATCACGAGGGCGTCGTAGGTCCCGTCTCCGTTCACGTCCGGGGTCACCTCCTCGAAGGTCCCCATGAAGCGAATCAGCTCGATCGTATCATCGAAGTCCGCCGCGCGATATGCGGACGTCGTGCCACAGAGCATCTCTGGGTAGTACAGGGGTTGCGGAAGCGGGTTGATTGCGGGCATCGGCCGCGGCGTCCCGTTCCCATACAGCACGTCAACCGGTCCGTACAGGGTGAGGCTGAAGTCCCAAGGGCCGTCCACGGCCGATTGGCGAATCTGGTCGCCTCGGAAGCGGAGGACGACGCCGGTGTCGCTCGTCGTGAGATTGAATTGTCGGTATGCGTAGGCAATAAGGCGGACGACGTCGGTGCCGCTGCCCTTCGTCATGTATCCGTTCAGGCTGTAGGAGCCCGCGAGGTTCACGTGCACATCGGCCCGGAGCTCGAGGAAGTCCGCCAGGCCGTCCCCGTCGAGGTCGACCGCCGCATCCGTGTGACCGCCGGTGAAATAGGCTGGGCGGACCGGCGGATCGAACTCCGAGGCCAAGTATGTCCGAGTCGTGTAGTTCCATTCGATGAACACATAGTTCGGGTCGGGGATCGGCCGCGCCGTCAGGTAGGGCCAGCCTCCGAGGGAAAGCCGGGCGTGGACCGAATACGGTCCATCGACGCCGGCCCGCGCGATGTCGGTCCCTGAGAACGCCATGCGCACGGTTTGTTCCCCGGCGGGGAAGAAGTACCGCTCGTAGACGTACGCGATCGGGTACGAGGCCGCCACGGGAGACGTCGTGCCGCCGGAGAGAAGCGGGACGGGAGGGGGTCGCGGATAACTGCAGGATCCGATCGGCGGCGAGGCCGAGCTGGACAGATCCGCGTAGACGTCCCAAGTCCCGGCTTGAGGAACGGAGACGTCCGCTTCGACGACGAGCCAGTCAAACTTCCCGTTCCCGTTCGTGTCGAGTCCGTAGTCCGCGCCCGCGCCACCCGACGAACGGATGAGCGAATGCACGCCCCACACCGCGCCTCCGGTGGCGAGGGCCATCGTCATGAGGAGCACGACCGTTCGCGTCGTCAAAAGCATGATCGCACCGCCGCGGCGTAGGTGGCCGCGGGAATATAGGACCATGTTTCTCGTTCGGGTTTGGTCTAACAGGCGCCTCGAGCCGCGGACTCGAGATTGGTTCGGATTTTCACTTTCGGGTACCCCCTGCCGGACGTTTGAGGAGAACGTCAAGCATTGGAGAGCCCGTTGAGTCGACGCTCCTCACCATTTCTTTCGAAGGTGTCCACCAGGTGCAGGCGACCCCTTTTCGGAGGCGGCGAAAGATCGCCCGATAGAACTGTCTAACGGACGATATTTCCACCGTTCAATATTTGAATGAGGAGCCGGGATGGGGGCGCGTGTCCGGGCCGTGGTCCGCCCTCCCTTTCCAGGATGACGGGAGCCTCCAATGCTGGATGGTCGGTCTGATCATCGGCGCGCTCGTGCTCGTCCTCGGGATCTTGATGGCGTACCAGCGCTACGTCGCGGGGAAGAAACCCGTCGAACACCTGTGCGACTATTGCGGTCACATGGTCATGGCCGTGTCCGACTGCCATCACGCGCCCGTGCGCGAGCGGTTTCTCCACGGCACGTGCATGGAGTGCAAGAAGGACTGTCGGCTCGTCTGCGCGCGGTGCAAGAATCCCCTGTAATCGAGCCATCAGCATTATACGGGAGCGTCTCCTTGCGCGCGTTCTATGGCCGGTCCCCTCGAGTCGCCGGGCGGCGGCGGACCCCCGGCAAAGCCCTCCCCGCCCAAACAGCCCTCGGTCGTCCTCCTTGCCGACGCGAAAATCACCGTGCAAGTGCCCATTCCCATCGTCTTTGAGGCGCTTGTGAATTCGGAGCAGCTCGGCGTGTGGTGGGCGCAAGATGTCGAGGTCGAGGCGGAGGAGAGCGGACGGTATGAGGGGACGACCTCGGAGGGACGGGTCGAAGGCACCATCACCACGATCGACGGCCCCGGTCGGCTCTCCTACACTTGGCCGATTGCCCGGGAAGGCGGGCCGATCGAGACGAGCGTCGCGTATGAGCTGACCCCGAAGGGACCCGCGACGTTCATCCGTCTACTTCACCGATCACCGCAGCCCGTCGCGGGGGATTGGAACGACCTCTGGCGGCGGGCGCTCGAATCCCTCAAAGCCTTCCTCGAAGGCGACGCCCCGATCAGTGAGTG
>VBME01000033.1 GCA_005878995.1 Methanobacteriota archaeon
CAGATACGTCGCCATCGTGTTTCGCCTCGGATCGGGAGCGATCGTCCCCATCAGCTCCGGATGCATAGGCTTTGCCACCGTTTCGTCCATCGTCCTCCGAATGCCGGTGATGCGGAAGCCCCTTGGGCCGGCCATCGCCGGCACACCTGCAAGTTCCGTGGCCCGACCTCGTCGACCCTCCGACTGATACAGATCTGCGGTGCTCAGAATCATCCACACATTCCACAGGAGGGACTCCGCACGTATTTCTACCACGACCCCCTTGGGCCTCCACGGCATGCCGACCCTCGAGGTCCGGAGGCTGAAGATAGCCTTCGATGGCCACGAGGTCCTGAGGGACGTGAGCTTCGGGATGCGGGACGGCGAGCTCGCCGCGATCCTGGGTCCCTCGGGCGGCGGGAAGACGACCCTCTTCCGGTGCATCCTCGGAGAACTCCGGCCGATGGCGGGGGAGATCCTGATCGACGGCCAGGACGTGGCCCGCCTTCCCACGGAGCGGCGGGGCATCGGGGTCGTGTACCAGAGCTTCGCGCTGTTCCCCCACCTCACGGTCGCCGAGAACATTGGCTACGGGCTCCGCGCCCGACGGGTTGTCGCGAACAAAGCCGAGGCCCGCGTCGCCGAAATGGTCGACCTCGTCCACCTCCAGGGGAAGGAAAACCGGCTCCCGCGCGAGCTCTCTGGCGGCGAGCGTCAGCGGGTCGCCCTCGCACGGGCGTTGGCGGTCGGACCCCGGATCCTCCTCCTCGACGAGGCGTTCGGGTCGCTTGATGCGACGATGCGCATGCAGGTCCTCCAAGAAGTGCGCTCGATCATCCGACGGCAGAAAGTCACGACCCTATTCATCACGCACGATCAGGAGGAGGCGTTCATGTTCTCGCGGCGCATGATCGTGCTGAACGACGGCCGGGTCGTCGCGTCCGGGGCTCCCGAGGTCATCATGAGCACCGTCGATCCGTTCATCCAGGATTTCATGAAGATGGTCCTGTACGCGGAGGCGATCGTGCAGTTGGGTTCCGATGGGTTGCCGTTTGTCATGCTCGATGGGGTCACCCGAATCCCCGTCCACATCCCGGACGTCCGCGGGGGCGAGAAGGTCCACGTGATGGTCAAAAAGGGTGCGGAGGCGGAGCGGATCGAGGTGTGGCCCCATGATGCGGCCTAGCAGGTTCACGATCGTGATCCTCGTCATCGCGATCGGCGTCGCGTTGGCCTCCGTGGACTTGTTCAGGCTTGAGAAGCAGACCCTTGTCCTCTACGCAACCCCGGCCCTACGGGACCTCCTCGAGGGTTTCGTCGTCCCGCATTTCCGGGCCGACTTTAGCGTCGACATCACGATCGTGTATGTGAGCGCGGGAGAGCAGTACAACCGTCTCCGGATCTCCGGCGCCCATCCCGAGGCAGACGTGTTCCTCCACGCCTCCCCGCTGTTTCTGGAGAAAGGGTTCGCCGGGGGGTACTTCCTGCCGTTCACGGTCGGCGTCGATGCGACGATCCCCGCGACGTTCAAGAGTGAGAATGTCACGGGGGGCCACGTGTGGTACGCTTTCACGTGGAGTCCTCTGGTCGAGGTCTACCATCCCGCCCTCGGCGGACCTCCGGACCTTGCGTCGATCAACATGACGTTCGGGTTTCCGCATCCCTTGTTGAGCAACAACGGAATCTACGCGGTCCTCTTCTACGAGAACGTCTCCGTCGCCGCGGGCCTCCGCGCCCTCGCCCACACCGTCGTGCAACCGGCGAACGCCCGTGCGAACATCCTCGGCGTCGCGGAGGGCGACTTCGCGGTCACCCTCGGTTACGAGGGCGTAACCCTGTTCTATGCGAAACAAGGCGCGCGCGTCACCTTCGGCCTGCCAATCTTGGGGGGCCAGGACTACGTGACCCCCGTGATCTTTTCCGCGGGTCTGGTCAAGGGCCACCCGAATCCGCTCGCCTCGGACTTCATCGACTTTCTCTTTCGCGACACGGTCCAGGCGAACCTGAGTCGGTATTACTTCCGGTCCGTCCTGCCGAACTCAACAGCTCCGGCCGGCGGCATCCCGCTGCCGGCACCGGGCGCCATGACGATCGACTACAATTGGTCGAACTGGAGTGCGCTGGAGAAGGCCCTCCCGAAGTACGTGATCGGGGGATAAGCGCGGATGGCAGGGATGGCTCAATGGTGAAGTGGCCGTTCTCGAGGACGACGCTGGAGCGGACCGTGTGGACGATCCTGGTCTGGCTTCTGTTCGGAGTCTTCGTGCTCGGGCCGTTGCTCACCGTCGTGGCATTTAGCTTCACGTCGTCCGTGTTGAGCGGAACCGGGACATTCACGTTGACGTGGTACGGTCAGTTGTTCACCCAGCCCGGCCTGTACGGGCCACTCATCCGGACGTTCGAGGTCGCGATCATCGTGGTCGCCTTCCAGTTGTTCTTCGGCACGCTGGTAGCGTATTCGACCGTCCGGAAACGCGTCTTTGCCGCAAGCGCGCTCGACACCTTGAGCAACATCACGATTGCGGTCCCAAGCGTCGTCGTGGGCCTGTCCCTGTTGGCGTTCTATGGCCCGTTCGGCCCCTTCGCGGCCTTCACGGACTTCCTCTTTGGAAATCCGGTCTCGCTCACCTGGACGCTCTGGATTCTCGTGTTCGCGCACATGCTGGAGACGTTCCCGTACATGGTGCGGTCCTGAAGACCGCCCCGATTGCGATTTTCACCCAGGCCGAGGCCGGTTCCCTCGAACTCGCTTCCGCGTATTCCGTCGTCCTGATGGTTGTGTCGTTTGTCGCGTACGTGGTCATGAGCCGCTGGTTGCTCCGCGGCGAACTTGTGACTTAGCTCTGAAGCCCCGTGGGACGGCACTTTCCGGCAGACCGATTCGCTTCGGAAGGGTTCCTCACGACACCCGACGACTATCCGCCGTAGTGCCAACCGAAGTGGTCCAGCGTCACGAGCGATCCCTTCCCGGCCCCGACGTCGGTGACCTCAGCAAGGACCACATGGTGGTCCCCTTGATCCAACACCTCGAGGAGACGGCACTCGATCCAGCCGGCGCCGTCGACGAGGACGGGCAGGCCCGAGGCGGTGGGCTGGGTCTTCACCTTCTCGAACGAACCATCGAGCACGCTCTCCGCGACGTCCTGCATCCCTTCCTGGAGAAATGAGACGGCGAACCCTTTCTGCCGCTGGACGTTCGAGAGGGTCCGGCTGTCTTTGCGAAACGCGAACGCGACGAGCGTTGGCTTGAAGGACGTCTGCATGAGCCACGTCCCGAACATCAGCCAGTCTTTCGCGTCGTCGGTCCGCGTTCCGACGATGTACGCGCCGTACGGGACTTCCTGCAGGACTTTCTTCTTCACTTTCTTGTCCATCGCCCCACCGGCCGCGGCGAACGCCCCCGTGCCTAATCAAATCATGCGACGCTGGTCGAGCCGGGGACCCGTCAATGCGCCATCCGGAGTCGTAGGCTACTTCAAATCTCCCACTCGATCAAGGACCTGCATCGCCTTGAGCGTGATCATCTTGCTGGGCGCTCCGGGCGTTTCGAGCCCGAACGGGGTCGGTGTGTGCTTCGGATGCTTCGCGTACCATTCGGCCATCTTCCCCTCGAGGTCCGGGTGAAGCGCGTCGAGATTCCATCGCCCGTCCGCCCGACGTTTTTCCCTGAGGACCGCGAGGGCGTGCCGCATCCGCGGATCGTCCGTGTACCCGAGCGCAGTCATGAAATCGAGTCCCACGAGGAGGTCGTAGTAGTAGTGGACCGGGTAGTGAAAGCGGTACCAGGGTGGATACGCGTCGCCCTGCTTGTGCAATTCCCTCTGCAAGTAGAACTCGGCTCCGAGTTCGACGGCGCGTTTCATCCCCTCCGTCCACTTTTGCCGCGGAAAGACCGCAAAGGCGCTCATCCCTTCCCACGAGTCGAGGTTCCGACCGGCCCCCCAGCAGCTCCAACCGCCGTTCTTGTCTCGGTGCTCGACGAGCCACTCGAAGGCGCTCCGGACCTTCGGATGATCGCCGTATCCGAACCGCACGAGTCCGCGGGCGGTGTTCCCCGCGACGCAGAGGTGGCCTTTCTTCATTCCGTCCATCGAGAAGCCGCCGTCCGGCGTCGCGAATCGCTCGATCCACAACTCGCAGGCCTTTGCGATTCGCGGGTCCGCCTTCGTCAACCCGAGGTCGGAGAGGATGAGGAGCATCCAATTCGTCGAGGTGTACTTCGGCTGGTACAGCCTCTCATCGCTTGCCCACCACCCGCCGGGATCTTGCGCCGCGAGGATGTCCGCGGCCCATCCGGTCTTCCCAATCATTTCCTTCGCGATTTGGACCTCGCCATCATCCTCCGGCCTATCGAGAAGCTGCGTGAGTGCAAGATACCGAATGGAAGGCTGATTCTCCTCGAGCAGCCAATCGAGGGCGGTATTCGACCTCCTGGGCACGCTTACCGCCTCCGGTTGTCGGTTCCGCGCCGATGGGAATTTCTCCCGACCTCCCTGTGGCGGAAGCATTGGATCACGTGATCATTGACCATGCCGACGGCTTGCATATACGCGTAACAGATCGTCGAACCGACGAACCCAAAGCCTCGCTCTCGAAGAGCCCGGCTCATCGCATCCGACTCCTCCGTCCGTGCGGGGATCTGAGCCAGCGTCGTCCATCGGTTCGTCTTCGGTCTCCCGCCGACGAACCGCCAGATATAGGCGTCGAAACTACCGAACTCCTTCTGGATCGTAAGCACTTCCCTTGCATTCGTGACGGCGGCGCGAATCTTCAATCGGTTCCGGACGATGCCATCATCCGTCAGCAGGGACCGCACTTTCCTCGCGTCGTACTTCGCGACCCTTGCGGGGTCGAATCGGTCGAACGCGCGCCGATAGTTCTCGCGTTTTCGGAGGATCGTCAACCACGAGAGGCCAACTTTCCCGGCGAATCCAAGAAACGAGGCGATGCGAATTCCATCCGGTTTGGAAGAAACCGGACCCGAGGTGAAACCGAGCCGATCGGGACCGGACCTCACGACGTCGACCGTGTTCGAGGCGCGCTCTACCTACCGACGAAGCTCTTCGCCTTCGATGGGCCCGATGTGGCTGCAATCAACCGGCCTAGAGTACCCGATGGTATTCCCGCCAGAAGCTGTTCTCCCAGAACCGCACGGACCAGCCGTACAGGTACTCATCGAATCCGGTCATCGCCTTGATGGTGTCGCTGTACGCCATGAAGAAGCTCTTCTTGATCGTGTACAGGGTCGTGTCGAGGTTGACGGGATACCGCGAATCGTTCCAACCCATCGGATAGTCGACGAAGAATGCTCGACCCCAGGGCGCGTTCAGCCCGACCGTGATCTGGTATGCCGCGTCTGCGACAGCCAGGTGGTCCGCGTGAGGGAGACAGCCGGGGCAGTCGCTATCCGGGCCGCCGGTCCCCATCGTTCGATTAAACTCGGGAGCGTTGATCCACGTCGTCGAATCGTACGGCGCGTAGGTGTTAACGATTGCTTGCAGGGTGAGGTAGAAGTCCGCCCAACTCACATACGTCGCGGAATTGTCCAGGGCCGCGAGGGTGAGATCTTGCCCATCACGGAGTTTCGGCAAGCTGTGGAAACCGGTCGAAGCGAAGCCGCCCCCGTCCAGGTTGCCGTCTGGGAGGCGCATGAAGAACGAGATCGTCCGATCTCCGTAGGTGTAGTGCCAGATGCTGTGGCAGACCTGACCCACCGCCGTATAGCAAATGCTCACGGACGACGAGCTCTCCGCCAGCCCTGCGCCGGCGAGTGCCCGCACGCTCGCTTCCTGACCCGCCTCCCGTGCCTGCCAGCGGGACGCCCCCTGGCCTCCGTCTCCCGCTGTCGCTGTGATGAAGAGCAGGTTCTCTCCGTTTTGGTAATCCTTGTAGGACATCGGAGACTGCCAGAGCTGCCAATCGTCCTCGTGGGCGTGAAGGTAGACGTCCCAGGAAGCGGTCACCGGTTGTGCGGGGGCCACGGAGATCACGTGCGACGCCGTGGTCGTGAGGCCACCCGAGTCGATCGCCTCGAGCACGACGGTATAATCCGCGGGGGAACCGAAGGTGTGTTGAGCCGTCTGCGTCGTGGACCAGGACGTATCCCACGTCCCGTCGCCATTCCAGTCCCAGCGGACTTGGATGGAGCTTGGGGGATCCTGATCATCGGAGACCGTTGCGGTAAACGTGAACGCCGTGTTCGTGTCCCCGGCGGTGGGGTTCCAGCTGAAGTCCGCGGAGGGCGGTGCGTTCGGCGGCGGAGGGGGTGGAGGTGGAGGAGGTGGCGGCGGAGGGGCCGAGCCCGGCAGGTAGAACGAGTTGACCTGGTTGTACAAGTTCGTCCCGACATGCATCTGAGCGTAGACGGTCTGCCCGAGGAGGTCTAGGGGCAGGTTGAAGGACGCCGTGACGCCTGCAATGGTAGCGGCGAGCCCATCCTGGACGAAATACTCGTCGGCGCCTCGCGCGTTGATTCCGTAGTGCGGCGAGACATGGTTGTCCGACGTCGGACTCCAGGCGCCGAGGGCCCCGTATGCGTTTGTTGCCACGGCCCCATAGTCGGAGAACGCGGAAGGATACTGAATCGTGGCGGACACAAAGAGATTGCCGGCCAGGACGAAAGTCCCGCCCGACACCGGACCCGTGAAGTCGAGATGGATCCCGGTCACGTAACAGCTGCCGTCGTAGTTCTCGAGGAGCTGAACGGAGCCGGTCCACGATGCCGCGCGGAGCCCGGGGAGCGGTTCGGTCCAAGCGAACGAATTGTCGGCGGACGAGACCACCTGCCAGCCGGTCGAGCACGAGGCTCCTACGATCTGAGCCACGGCGAGGCTGCCGAGGACCATGAGCACTCCCAAGGATACCGCAAGAATGGTCACGACCCGCATCCTCTTCGAGGTCCCAAGGCGCCGGGTTCGTTCCTCGGAACCCAATTGCCCCTGTGCGGTCCGGTTTCCGGCCATGAGACCGCAGCCGCGGTATGGAGACATCTAGGTCATGTACACAAACGGAACCGAAAGTGTCTCCCTTCACACAGGGCCCACCTTACCGATCGAGGAGGGTTCCGCCGGGCTCTGGGGTGGAGGGGCAAGCCGGGTCGAGGTCGCCTCCGCCCCTCTCAGACCGGCCTACGTGCGCCTCCGACGGACCGTCGGCGTATTTGAGCGTTCCCGGAATCGACCAAATCCCGACTGCTTCAGTCGATTTCCGCGGGCGCCTTCGGAGAACCGCGAACGTTCAGGATCATGTCCCTCGCTCGGTCCTTGGAGGGATAGATGCAAAACGTCATTTGGGTCTGCCAACTCTTGTTGATGGTCGCGAAGATCTCGGTCAGACCGTTGCAATCCTGCTCCGTGATGTGCACGACGCCCAAGTTGAGGTCGAACTCATACTTCGTTGGGTTGCCCCGATGGAATCTCAACGGTATCGGGCCATAGAGCTTGTATTCGAACCGCGCGAGCGCGTCCAACACATCTCGAAGGAGCTGCTCGTTTTCGAATGGTTCGAGCGGATCGAAACCGGGCATCTGGTCACCCACCGAAACGGACCGCCGAACGGGCCTACGGGAGGTCCGCCCAAACCTTCCCGCCCTCTACGGTCGTCGGGTACATGCGGACCGCGGATCGCGCAGGCGGACCGACCACCTGACCGGAGCGGACGTCAAACCGTGACCCATGCCAAGGACACTGCACGACGAATTCCCGAAGGGTTCCCTCGCACAGGGGGCCGCCCAGATGGGTGCACGTGTTGTCCAGGCAATAGACGGTGCCCCGAACTTTGAAAAGGGCGTATCTCCGCCCTTGGAGGTCCACGCACCTCGACCCTCCTTCGGGCACGTCCTCCGCTGCCGCCAATCCAACTTTCATGCAACCAGCTAATCTCATTGCCTAGAAAAACGTGAGTCGATGAAGACCCGGAGTTGCTGATCGGGGGTCCTGATCACCGCAGTGCTTCCCGAAACACG
This sequence comes from Methanobacteriota archaeon, assembly GCA_005878995.1. Next base: position 7,943 of record VBME01000033.1, read on the forward strand.
GGATGTCCCTGTCCCTCTCTTATCCTACGCCGCGGACCTCCTCTGGGTCACACGAGGCTGTTTGGCGCTTGGGCCCGGAGGCCGTTTCAGGGCCCGGCCCACGAGGTGGCGGTAGGCTCGAAGCGCGCGTTCACTCGTGTGCCAGTCTCCCCGGGCCATGAGAGCGGGGAGTTCCTCCTGACTCGCGCGCAAACTCAGATATTTGGCCGAGTAGGGGGACTGTTTGGACAGGGCGCGGAGGGGTTTGAGTTCATCCTCGCGGGTACCGACCTGATCGAGGAGGTCGAGCAAGGAACGGGCCATGGCCACGAGGAGGAAACCCTCTAGATCGGAGAGGTTGCCCTCGTGTCCCCGCACGAGACTGCGAAGGTAGCGCTCTCGATCCGGCGGGAGGATATGGACCGGCGGCCAGCCGTGTTTGAGGAAATGCAGGTTGAGAAGCAACCGTCCAACTCGACCGTTGCCGTCGCTGAAGGGATGGACGGACTCGACCTCGAAATGCATCCAACCGCCGAGCGCGAACGGATCCTCTCCGAGCATGTCTCGCCTATTGTACTCCTCCTCCCACGTCGACATCATTGGGATGACCTTTTCCATTCGAGGCGGCGAATGCTTCATGCCCCCAATCCGGACGTTGACCCGCCGCCATTGCCCGGCGTCCGCTTTGATGCCATGGAAGACCTCTTCATGCAGCTCCAGCACGGTGGAGAGCCGGATCGGAGCCCTCCTCCGCTCGAGGAGATTTGCGAAGGCCGCTGCATGCTGGATCGTCTCCATCACATCGGATAGGGGACGATTCCCGACCGATTTCTGCTCAAGGAGGATTCTCTCTACGTCCGCACGACTCAGGGTGTTCCCCTCGATCGCGTTGGTGCCCCATGTGTTGAGCGCTCCTGTGCGCTTCCAAACGCCTTCGGGAATGGAATCGAGTGCCGTGCGGGTGAGTAGTTGCTCGCGGAGAGTTACTAGTATGTCTTTCCTCATGTCATTCAGTTAATGACATACTACGTATTTGAACTTATATGGCCTACATCGCTTCTCTTCGAATAAACCAGATCATCTCGTCACGGACCTCGTTCCGGGAACCGACGTGGAGTGGCTGAGATTTGAACAAAGTCACCTCCACCACTCCGCTATCGTCGCGCCTCACCGCAGTTCCTGACAGACTTCTGCCAGGAGTTTGGGGAACTCGCACAGACAAGTCCGAGTCGCTTAAGGTGGCCCATTCTATTCGGTTCGCTTGCTGTCCACGATGGCCCTCTCTTCAATCACCCGGGAGAATGTGCTCGCGTTCCGGCAACGTGCGACGTACCTACACCGGCGCCTACCGCAGGGGCGACTCGCCGAGGCCGCGTTCGCAGGACTCCAAGACAGCGCTCCGCGATCTGCCGTCTTGGCGCTCCACGCACGCGTTAAGGATGTTTCGCCGTCCGCTTGGAAGGATTTCCGGTTCGTTCAAGTATGGGGCCCTCGGGGCGCCGTGTACGTTGTCCCAGGTCACGATGTGGCCGTCTTCACGCTCGGTCGCTTGCCGCGCGATCCCGTTTTGGAAGCAGCTGTGAGAGCCGCGGCCGAAAAAGCGCAGCGCGCGTTTCGTGCTCGACAGGCTCAGCCGGAACGCGTCCTCTCCGATCGCGCTGTTGGGTTGAATTTCCGCGAGTTGAGGATCGCATCGATGACCGGCGCGGTGAGGATCGAATGGGATGGAGCCACGACATCCTGGTGGCTCGTCGAGCCTCCGGCAGAGGCGCCGGAACGTGCTCGCCTCGAGCTTGCGCGTCGGTTCCTGCGGTCGGTTGGGCTTTCGACGGCCAAGGAATTCGCTTGGTGGTCGGGCGGGTGGGCCGGATCCTTCGGCTCATCCACACGCGGAGAGCTTTCCGACGCGCAGCACACGTTTCGTTCGCTCGAAAAGGAACTTATCGAGGT
>VBME01000034.1 GCA_005878995.1 Methanobacteriota archaeon
AAGCGATGACCAAGGCCGCGAGGCCCGATGCGGCGCGAGGAAACCAGCTCACCAACGTCCGTCCCGGCATCCGATACAGGGAGTCGGTTAAATCGTTTCGCGGAAGCCTCCGTCGCGGCTTCAGTTTCGCCCACCTCTCGGGGCGAGCATCAAGTAGCCAGGACGCGGAAGGGAGACCGCCTATGCCTTACGACGACGTCAAGGAGTTCGAGGGAGAGACGTACTCGGGGATGGCCGTTGGCGGGGAGCACACGTGGCTCTATCCGAACGGCCTGTGGCACGAGACGAAGGTCACGCCGGACAAGTGGGAGTTCACCTTCGCATCGCTCAAAGAGCGGGAGCGCAACGCGCCGGCTGGGTCCGGGGTTCCGGTCGGCACGGAGTATCATTGGTACATCCTGGCCCATCAATGGGTCCGGAAAATCGACGCGGACTCTTACACGACGTTCATGTCCGGGCTGAAGTACAAGGTCGCGCACAAACGGCCGCACTGGCGCAAATGGAGCTCCGAATATCCGGAACAGCCGTCGGAGCGGGAGAAGCTCACCGCGATCTTGGAGGAAACGCTCGAGGGTGTGCGCGGAGCCCACGTGCCGGTAGGGTCGCCGCCCGTCGAACCGAGCCGAAGCCCGTCGTCGCCTCGAGGACCGAGAACTTCTTACGAGGGCGTTGTGCTCCCGCCGGACTAGCTGGCATATGGCGCCTCCCCTCCGAGTCATCTGGTACACGGATCCCCACAACGTGTGGTGCTGGGGCTGCGAGCCGATGATGCGCCGCCTCGAGGTGGTCTATCCGGACGCGGTCGAGGTGACCGTGCGGATGGGCGGACTCTTCGAGGATTTCACGCCGGTGCGGGAGCAGTGGGCCCGGATGTCCGGGGGGCGGTGGACCGCCTCCGTCCTCGCGTTCTTCGAGGCGGTCGCGGCGCAACACCAGATGCCGATGGATGCGGCCCAAATGCTCGAGGCGTCGGACGACTTCGCATCGACGTGGCCCGCCTGCATCGCCACGAAAGCCGCGGAACTCCAGGGGAACGACATCGGCCGACGATATCTGAGGGCGCTGCGCGAGGCGTGGTGCATCGAGGGACGGGGAATCCACCGGCGCACCGTCCAGGCGGACGTCGCGCGGTCTGTCGGCCTCGATCTCGACGCCTTCTCGAACGCGTTGGACGACGGGTCCGCGGAACAAGCGTTCCGGAAGGACCGCGAGGAATGTGAACGCCTCGAAATCACCGGGTTCCCAACGTTCGAAATCGGCCGGGGCGACATGTCCGCCCGGCTGAACGGATGGCAGCCCTGGGAGGTGTTCGAGGACGTGCTCCGGAAGGTCGACCCGGACCTCGTGGCGAAGACCCTCGACCCGACCGAGGCGTCGGTCGCGGCGATCCTTCAGCGCTTCGGGCGTTGCGCGACCCGAGAGGTGGCCGCGGTCCTCGGCGTGACGGACGACGATGCGGAGATCCTCCTCGAGGAGCTCGAGGGGAGCGGGAAAGTCACGCGCCGGACGGTCGGAAACGGCCTCGTGTGGGAACGCCGGGAATGATGTTCGGCTATCGGACGGCCAA
>VBME01000035.1 GCA_005878995.1 Methanobacteriota archaeon
CAAGGAGTAATGCCCGCGGCCGAACGCGACGTGCTGTCGGGTCCCGATCTCGATGCTTCGGACGTCCCCCGCGCCAAGCGAATGGAACGCGTCGTCCATGAAATTCTGGATCGCGGCGAACATCGAGGCGATGAGGTCGGGGTCTTTGTCCGAGTTGAGCCGCGACAAGTGGACCAGGGGCGTGCCGCCCGCGTCGGTCAGGTACACGTGCTCGATGATACGGTGGAGCGGATGCGGAAGCCCGGCCACGGGCGCGGGTGGGCGTGCCCGGACTAATTCCTTCGCGGGCCATTATCCGCCGCGATAGCGGCAATCAAGGTGAGATCGGGTTGCGTCCGGGGTCCTTAGCCGTTCGAAACATGAAAAAAATGACGGGAGGGTGAGCGCCGCCACGGAGAGCTAAATCATCCAGACGCGTTCACGGGGACGCGATGCTCACAGCCTTCGACTCGGAGTTTCAGGCAGGTGCGCCGTGAGCGATGTCACCGAGGTTCGATTCCCGAATGCTTCCGGAACGGGCGAAGTCCGAGGCATTGTCCACGCGGTGGAGCCCGCGAATGCCGGCCTTGTGATTGCCCACGGACGGTCGAATGACATGCGGAACACGTTCGTCCGACGGGTCGCGGAGGCGGCCGCGTCCGCCAACGTCTGGGCCCTCCGGTTCAACTTCCGGTACGTGGACACGAGATCGAAGGCCTCTTGGAAACTGACGGCGGAAGTCGACGACCTGCTTGGCGCCGTTCAATTCGCGCGGAAGGAGTGCCCCGGACTACCAATCTTCGCCGCGGGGAAGTCGATGGGGGCGCGGGTGTGCGCCCTCGCGTCCGCCGACGGAGACGTTGCGGGCATGATCGCCCTTGGATACCCGCTCCACCCGCGATTCCGCCCCGAAGTCAAGAATCCCCCGGAGTGGCCGAAGATCGTCAAACCAGCGCTCTTCATCCAAGGCGACCAGGACCCCTTCTGCGACCTCGATCGCCTCCGGGGGGAGCTACGGCTGTTGACGCAATCCCACGAGCTCGTTGTGATTCGAAACGCCGGCCATTCCTTCGAGCCGCGAGGAGCGAAGCGGGACACGTTCCTCGAGGTCCGGGACGCGATCCTGGGCTGGATCGACCGCCAGATCGCAGGGCCCTCCTCGACGTCCTGAGAACGGGTGCGGTATTGTTCCCACATTGCCCCATGCCCGTGGCTCTTGCCCCTGAGGACCGGCGGGCCTTCTGAAACGGGATTTTGGGCATACGGTTATCCCTTTGCATGGGTCTCGCGCCGGCCGAAAGGGGTTGGAGGCATGGGTCGCGATTCAGCGTTCGGCGGTTGGAGGAAGTCGGGTCTGTTGGTGTTCGCCCTTGCGACGGTCGCGGTGCTGGCGGCATCGCCCGCCGCCGCGCAGAACGCGAAGACATACGTCATCACGCCGCTCGTATCCAATCTCGGGCCACCGGGACCCGGGGTCGACGCACGCCTCGTCAACGCGTGGGGACTCGTCTCCGGGCAGGGAACCCCGTGGTGGGTCTCCGACAACGGGGCGGATTTCTCCACGTTGTATCGAGCGGACGGCACGAAAGTGAATCTCAATGTCAGTGTCGCGGGAGCGCCGACGGGGATCGTCTTCAACCCCAGCTCGACGAATTTCCCGGTGGGGACCGGAACGACCCCAGGTGCGCGGTTCATCTTCGCGACCGAGAGCGGCACGATCGCAGGCTGGCGGCAGGCGCTGGGGACTACCGCCCAGGTGGCGGTCGACTCGTCCGCGGCCGGCGCGGTCTACAAGGGGCTCGCGATTGCGACGGCCGGGAGCGGCCCGCAGCTCTACGCGACGGACTTCCATAACGCACGGGTTGACGTGTTCGATGCGTCGTGGGCGGCCGTGCAGACTCCCGGTGGTTTCGTCGACTCAAGCCTCCCGGCCGGCTATGCCCCATTCGGAATCCAGACAAACAGTAGTCGGATCTTCGTGACGTTCGCGAAACAAGTGGCCGGCTCGAATGACGAGCTCCACGGGCAGGGCCTCGGCTTCGTCGACGTCTTCGACCCCGACGGAAACCTCCTTGCGCGCGTTGCGCAACACGGACAGCTGAACGCTCCCTGGGGCCTCGCGATGGCCCCGGCAACCTTCGGCGCGTTCGGCGGCGATCTGCTGGTCGGAAACTTCGGCGATGGGCACGTCAACGCGTTCCAGGAGCAGCCGGACGGGACGTGGGAGCTGGTCGGCATGCTCCGGACCGCGGACGGGAAGAAGCTCGCAATCGACGGGTTGTGGGCGCTGGAGTTCGGACACGGCAATGCGGCCAACGGACCGCTCGACACGCTGTTCTTCACGGCGGGTCCGAACGACGAGGAGGACGGGCTCTTCGGTACGATCACGGCGGCCTGACCAGGTCCACAGCCGGGCGTGACCGCCTCCCATCATCGCGTTCCCGAGACGAAGTACCCGTGAATCCCGGGCTGGTGCACGACGTCTCGGAACCCGTGGGCTTCGAGCTTCGCCTTGATGGCGTCTGGCTCGAGGAACGCCATGGGACCTGCGTGCCGAAATCCCCCAATCCATCGGGCGATGCGACCGGGAGCCCGGGCCGGTGGAAGTTCCAGTAACACGATTCGGCCGGAATCCCGAAGCACGCGTCGCATTTCGACGAGCGCTCGATCTTGGTCCTCCATGTGATGGAAGGCAACCACCGCGATGACGCGGTCGAAGGAGCGATCCGGGAAGGGGAGCGCCTCCGCGCGACCTGGCTCGAATCGAATCGCGGGACGCAGCTTCCGTCCGAGGGCCACCTTCCTTGGGTCCGGCTCGAGCACCACAATCTCACGGAAGCCGGCCGCAAACCGTTCCGTCGCGGCACCGGCCCCACCGCCGACATCGAGGAGCCGGAGGCCGGCTGAGGGGGCGACGAGGTCTCTCAGCATCCCGAGCTCCGAAGCCCGCTTCCGGACGCTCAGGAACTCCTGGATTCGGACGCCGAGCGACATTTGTGCAACCTGTAGGACGGACTGCGGAACCCAGGGACGTCACGGCACTTCGTCGCGAAGGATCTTGCCGAGCACCGCGGTGTCGATGTTCCCTCCGGACACGACGCAGACGACCCGTCCGTTCCCTGCCTTCCCCGCCCGCGCCGCCGCGACGGACGCGCCCCCCGCGCCTTCCGCGACGACCCGATTGCGCTCGACTAGGAGACGGATCGCCGCCGCGACGTCCTGCAAGGAAACGACGAGGGAGCCTTCGAGCAGCGGCCGCACGAGGTTCCACATCTCCGGGAGGACGCCCGACGCCCCGATCCCGTCGACGAAACTCGGCACGCGCCGGACCTCCGCGGGCGCACCCTTCGAGAACGATGCGGCGAGGGGCGCCGCCGTTTCCGGTTCGACCGCATACACCCGGGTCCTCGACCGCTTCGCCTTGATCGCGGTCGCGATGCCCGCGGTCAG
>VBME01000152.1 GCA_005878995.1 Methanobacteriota archaeon
CGCGATGTCCATCGCGGGATCGTCGCGGCCCGCGTCCGGGAGCGAACACAAGTTCTCCCACGCACTCGATCGGATCGCGAAGAAGCCCGGGCTGCACGGCGAGCAGTGCGGGGTCGGAACGATCATGATGATGTACCTCCACGGCGGCAACTGGCAAGAGGTGCGGGACGCGCTCCTCGCCATCGGCGCGCCGACGACCGCGCGGGCCCTCGGCGTCACGGACCACGAGGTCGTACAGGCGCTCACCCACGCGCACGAGATCAACAAGGAGCGGTACACAATCCTGGGAGACGAAGGGCTCACGCTCGAAGCCGCGGAACGCCTCGCGAAGATCACGAAGGTCGTCTGAGGACCGAAGGCGAGACCGCGTGTGGTTGCGTCGTCGGACGCTAGTGCAACACGCCGAACCGGTCGACCGATTCGACGAGTTCGGCGGCGAATGTGGCGATCTCAATCTGCACGCGATAGCGGCGGAAGTAGACTTGAAGCGCCGACAATCCGCGTTCCAGCGCCGCGCGCGCCTCGGTCAGGCGGACCCACGGTGAAGCCCCGGCTCGGTCCACCCGGATCGCCTCCGAGAAGTCGATGAAGACCGGCTGCGCCGCATGGACGAGGATGTTGAACGCGCTCAGATCTCCATGGACCACCCCGGCGCCGATGAGCCGGCGGACACCGTCGAGCACCTGCTGCAGGAATTCGCCCGGGTCGTCGAGGCGGACATCCTGAAGTCGCGGGGCGGGACCTTCCTCGGTCCCGAGGTATTGCATCGAGAAGCGGTTCTCGACCCTGCGCGCGGGCGTCGGCACGCGGACGCCGCCCTTCCAGGCCTGACGCATCATCTCGTACTCGTGGGCGGCCCGCCACCCCATCGAGTCTTGTTTCACGGGCCCCCCGCCCCGATGGGAGGTCCGGTAGAGGCGGTACGACTTGATGGCGAGCGGCGCGCCGTTGTACCGCGCCAGGTAGACGTCAGCTTCCTTGCCTGCGCTGATCAGGCCCACGACTTCCGTCGCAAGACCTGCGGACAGGATCGCCTCGACGACGGACGCGTAGTCCGGTTCTTCGAGGGACAGGTTCCCGGAGTCGATGCGCCACCGGACGCTCGAGTCCAGGTAGGGGCGGTTGGGCATCCGTTCGATAGGCTTTGCACGATGGGCGTTCACAGGACGAGCGAACGAACGCCGGGAAGGGCTGCGAGCTCACGCGGCTCCCGGCGCGTTTCGGAAAACGGACGGAGACATCATCGCCGGGAACCTCCTGGTCGTGAGACCGCCCTCGCGATCGTCGACGCCGACTTGAACGTATCGATACGCGAATCGAGTTGCGGCGGGAACCGCCGCGGACGGAGACCCTTAAGCCGGGCCCCGCCATAGGTTGGGCCGAGGCCTCCGTCGTGGTCCAGATCACGCTCGTCGGCGAGAGGCAAGCGCGGCCGGGCCACGAATTCATCTACCGCGGGCCCCAACCCGAGTGCGGCCCGTGCAAGGTCCGCGGGGCGTGTCTGAGTCAGGATCTGGGCCGCCGGTATCGCATCACGCGGGTGCGGGACGTCGCCCATCCGTGCCTCCTGAACGAAGAGCGCGCGCGGGTGGTCGAGGTCGAGCCGGTGCCGCCCGACTGCAGCCTCTCGGCCCGGGCGGGCGTCGAGGGCGCCGTGTTGGCGTACGAGAAGATCGTGTGCGCGAACGCGGCGTGTCCGAACTACCGGCTGTGCCATCCCATCGGCATCGGGCCCGGCACGCGGATCCGGGTCGTCGAGGTCGGCCCGGAGCTCGACTGTCCGCTCGGTTACTCGCTCGTGTCCGCGAAGGTCGCGTACGGGGACTGAGGCGCAATCCGATGAAAGCGTCCCTACCGAGGCGGATGACATTGCATGCAATCGAGGCCGCGGGCCTCATCCTGGGATATCGCGTGAAGCGTGAGCCGTTCGACGTCGTCGCGTTCCGGCCCCTCTACAACGGCAAGCGTTTCCACATGCGCCTCGAGACGCACGGGCTCGAGCGCGTCCCGAAAGGTTCGGAGATCGACCTGCACGTCGACTTCATGCGGGACGTCACGGCGTTCCATGGGTCCGAGGCCGAGTCCGAGGAAATCGCCTTCGAGATGGCCCAGCTGCTCGGTGCGCTGAAGGCCCAGGATCCAGAGCGCACGCGCCCGCGGGTCCGGTGTCCGGAATGCGGGAAGGAGTTCGGACAGGAAGCGTACCGGGCCCACCGCAAAGTCGTCCATGGCAAGTAGTCGACTCAATTGGCGCCTGAAGCTGGACCCGGATTTCTCTCGAACGACGCTGTCTCCGGGAATTCGCGTTGCTCCGTTGGGTTTAGGTCCATTTGGATTCCCGGAGCTCCGTGGATTGGCGCTTCCGGCTACAAAATGTCTTTGCCGTAGACCGTGCGACCTCCGGTCCGGAAGCCCATGGACTTCCAGAACGCCGCGGCGGTCGCGTTGTTCGGCGTGATCTCGAGGTCGATCCGCTCAACCCGCATTGCTTTGGCCTCGTCGAGCAGGCGGGCCGCGAGCGCCTTACCGACCCCCTTGCGGCGCATCGTAGGGTCGACAAAGAAGTCATTGACCACGAGAAGACGGCCCATCTCCGCCGATGGCGAGTAGACCGCGAGCGCGACCCCCACGACGGCCCGCTTCTCCCGCGCGACAAGCAGGACTCCGCCGACGCGGTTGCGCAGGACCTGTTCGACGGCCCACGTGATCCGCTCGGGACGCGGCTTCACGCCCTCGGAGGTGTGATAGGCCGCGATCAGCCGTTCGACGTCCAGGCGGTCCGTCGGATTTGCGCGCTCGACGAGGACCATCCGGCGCCGGCACTGCCACGGGAGGCATAAGCGTTTGGTCGAGCGCCCTACGTCGCCTAGCGGGAGGCCTTCCGCCGCGGGCGGTCCCGGATGGAAGCGTCTCGAATCGCATCGCCAATCTGAAGACGTTCATCACGCGTTCGCGCGAAGGATGTGACGCGTGCATCGATGGGCCCTCCCACAAACGGATCGTCGACGAACCGCGGGTACACGTGGACGTGAAGGTGTGGGATTGTATTCCCGTGGATCTCGTAGTTCATCTTGATCGGCGACAGGAGCTCGGTGAGCGCCTTGCCGACGAGTATCACATCCTCCCAGAGCAGACGAGCCGTCAAGGCGGGCAGCTCGAACGGTTCTACGACGTGGCGTTTCGACACGACCGCGACGTATCCCGGGAGCGGAGCGCGCGCCGGGGCCGAGACCCACGAGGCGCGGAGAACGGCGACGACATCCCGCGGACGACCTCTTCGACAGATTGGGCAACCGCTCTTCTTTCGCCGAATCGCCCACGCCGCCTCGTTCCGCCAAAGCGATCCTCCGGTGCGTTCGCCCACCGGAATCCCCCTAGAACAGGACGACCCGGACGACTTCGCCCTTCTCCACCAGGTCGACGTTCGCGGGGATTTCGATGTATCCGTCCGCGTGGGCCATCGATGTGATTGCGCTACTTTCCTTGAACGCCGGCACGGCCTCGCCATCGACGATCCGGACCGTGTGGAACTTGACGCGGCCGATCGTCGAGACCACGCGCTCAGCGAGCGGCACTTCGACCACCTTCTCCTGCCGGGTTGGCAGCCGCGCCATGCGGCGGAGCATCGGCGCGAGGATGACGTAGCCGTTGCTCAGGCAAGACGTCGGATTGCCGGGCATCCCGAGGACCGCCTTTCCGTCCACACGTCCGAGGATCGTCGGCTTGCCGGGCTTTACGGCAATCCCGTGGAAGAGCACGTCGCCCATCGACCCGACGACGTCGATAAGTAGGTCCTTCTCACCCACGGAGGAACCCCCGGAGACGACGAGGAGGTCGTGGACGATCGCCTTCCTCACCGCGGCCCGGAGGGCCTCGAGGCGATCCGATACGCGACCGAACAGAATCGGCTCGCCGCCATTTTCGAGGACGACGCTCGCAATCGTGTTCGAATTGATGTCGTACACCTGGCCCGCGCGGATTGGTTTCCCGGGCGGGACAACCTCGTCGCCGGAGACCAGAATCGAAACACGCGGCTTTGCGTACACGTGCGCCCGCGCGAGACCGATGGCGGCAAGGGCGCCGACTTTCGCGGGGGTCAGCATTTCGCCCTCGCGGACCACCGTGGAACCGCGTTCGATGTCCTCGCCGCGGCGGGAGACGTTCTCTCCCGGGCGGACGGCTGCGCGCACGCTCACGAGATCGCGCTCGCGGTCCGTATCTTCGACCTTGACGACCGCATCCGCGCCGCGCGGGAGCGTCGAGCCGGTCGCGACCTCCGTGCACCGACCCGGCGTCACGCGCTTCCGCGGCACGCCATCCGCGTACAGGGTTTCGTTCCACCGAAGGGCGACAGGCTCGGATTTGCGCGCGTGGGACGTGTCGCGGGCGAGGACCGCATACCCATCCATCGCCGCCCGGTCCGCGAGCGGCACGTCAATCGTCGAGCGCACATCCTCCGCACAAACGCGGCCCAGCGCTCCCAGGATCGGGACGGTCTCCCCTCGCTCAATGGGACGAACCACGTCCATCGCCATGCGCATTGCCTCGTCCAGTGAGATCAACGCCTTCAGAGGCCGCATCCCTCGCGCGGCATGCGCGCGGTCCTTGGAATCGGCGCGTCTTTTCAATGCCCCATCACCCCGACCGCGTGTCCGAGCTCCGGCAAGATCAGCTTCTCGACCGCGAGTCGGCAGGCGTCCGGCGATCCGGGAAGGCAGAACACGAGACGCCGATGGTACACGCCCGCGACCGCACCGGAGAGCATCGCCGCGCTTCCGATCGCGTCGTACGACAAGGAACGGAAGATCTCTCCGAATCCGGGAACCGTCCGCTCGAACGCGGGCAGGAGGGTCGGGATCGTGACGTCGCGTTTCGCGAGGCCTGTGCCACCGTTCGTCACGATTGCCTCGCACGTCCACGAGGCCTGCTCGACGGCGTCGAGGATCGGTTTCGCCTCGTCCTTGACGACGACGTAGAAGAGGACGGAGTGCCCAGCGCGAAGGAGCAGGTCCCGCACCAATTTCCCGGACTCATCCGTCTCCGAGGTCCGGCTGTCGGAGATCGTAATGACGCCGCACTTCACCGAGGCCGGCGCATGTTCCTTGTGCTTCTGCGGGACCGACATGGGCGAACAAGTCGTAGGAAGACCCACCTGGGTCTAAAGGTTCGCTTCGTAAATCAACCTTAAACAAGGTTAACTTTTCATGCTTCGGAGAATCTCGTCCGATGGCCTCTGTTTGGCTCACGCGGCCAAGTGCAAGAACGCCGCCACCCGGTCCGCCACCGCGGGGTCGTCGAGTGACGCGGCGAATGCGGGTAACGAATCGAACGGTCGTGCGCGAATGATCCTTGCGGCCCGCTTCGCTCCGATGCCGGGGAGCGCTGAGATGGCGGCCATCGGCGCGCGGTTCACATCGAGAGGATACTCGATCGCCGTCAGAGAACGTTGGCCATGGCTGACCACGCGAACGTCGACGAATTGGTTGGCGGTCGCATCGTACGGGAGGCCGACGAGGATTGGGTAGGTGCCGATCTGTCGACCGAACGTCACATGACCTTCGTGGAGCTCGAGGAATACGTCGCGGAGGACCGTGCCCTCGGGAATCACGCGGCGCAACATCTCGTGGTCGATCAACGTGCGCACCGCTTCCTTGAACCTCCGGAACTCGTGATACAGCCCCGTTGGCTCGAACTCGCGGCGCACGGGTCGGACCTGGCGAATGTTGATTCGGCGAATCCAGAGGTCTTCGGCCAGGAGTTGTTTGAGGAACGCGAGGTCGAGGCCGAACGTGTGCTTCGTCTCGCCATCGAGGCCCGCGACGAAGTTCAGGCCCGGCAGGAGCCGCGGCATCCCGTTCTCGCCGCGCTCGCGGCCCACCGCGTTCACCATGCGGATCGCCTCGAGGCATCCGTCCGCATCGATGTTCAGGTTGTTCGCCTCGGTGACGCGGGGATCCGCGGACTCGAGGCCGAACGAAAGGATCGTGCCGGGGGTGGCAAAACGAACGAGGTCCCGCATCGCCCCCATCGCTTCGTCGGGATGCGCGATCATCATGGCCGGATCGCCGTTATCCGTGTGCAGGACTTTCAGGTTCGGAGCCGCCGCGCGAATCCCGGAAAGCAACTCGCGAATTGCCGAGAGGTTGATACCCGGCGTCGGCGAGGAGCCGAGGCCGATCGCCTGGTAGCTGAAAAAGTCCGCTTGGCCTCCGAGGCGGAAATTCACCGCCCCGAGGGCCGCGAGGCGCCGCACCTCCTCGAGGATCCCTGCCACCTCCCGGAATTTCGGCTTGCCGTACATCGGCTCGATACAGAACGAGCAGCCTTTGTTGATGTACCGCACGCACCCTTTCGACGTGTCGAGCTCGACCGTGAGCGGCTCCGGGAAATCGGGATGGGCACGGATCACATCGGCACCGAGCACGGCCCACCGGTCCCACTCCTCGATCGTGCGGTCCCGGTTCGTCCAGTCGCCCGCGACCAGGTGGTCGTACACGGCCGTGTCGATGTCCCGTAGCGCGACCCAGTCGAACGGCTCGACGAGGGATTCGTCGTAGTATCGGAAGCGAGCGAGCGGACCGCCGAAGACCCGCGGTCCTTCGAACCCGCTCGCGTGGTGGATGATCTCCTTTTCGCTGATTGGCAGACTGCGGAGATACTTGCCCGGGACGATGGGGCCCGAGAGGAGGACGAGCAGGTCGCCGTTCAGCGGATGGCCGGCGCGGGCCTGATCGACCGTGACGTACTCCCACTCGTGGCCCGCGTCGCGGACCGCGCCCGCGACGTACCGCGGGTACGGCGAGATGTACGGTGGCACGCCGAAGTTCGATGGCTCATCCACGTAGCCGTCGAGGATCACGACCTTCATGGGCCGGAATCCATGCCGCGGCGGCGATAAAAGGGCTTCGCCCGCGGACGCCGTCGATTCGCAACTCACTCGGGCTTAGGCCTTGCTTCCCCAGCGGCCGATGACGATGATCAGGACGATCATGAAGATCGTGAGGACCAGCGCGACGACGATTCCGGTTACCAGCCCCAGGGGGTCTTTCGGAGCGGTCATGGGAGCTCCCGTCAGCGCTAGGCCGCCGAGGACCACGTTGCTCCACACGAGCGCAATCACAAACCCGAAGGCCGATCCGAGCGACGTCGAGATCGTCTTCCGCACTTCCGACATCGAGAGCTTTCGTTCGTCCGCCATATCCAACCCTGACGCCGGATGGGTGCGAGATTTCTAAGTCCTTCGCTCGCGAGAAAAACGCGTTACTCTCGGACTGCCTTCTTCTCTTTTGCAATGACGCGAACGACTTCGATCCGCGTGTCCGGGTACTGGCCCTTCGTATCCTTCTCCAGGGCCTTCACCATGTCCCACACGGTGAGCAGGGCCACGGTGGCTCCGTACAGGGCCTCCATCTCCACGCCCGTCTTGTACGTCGCCTCGACCGTCGTCGTTGCGACGATCCGGTCTGCGCGAATGTCGAACGTCACGCCCGCGAAGGTGATCGGAACCGGATGTGTGTGCGGTAAGACTTGCCAAACCGTCTTCATCGCGTGAAGCGCGGCCACCTCTGCCGCCGCGAGAGGATCGCCTTTCTCGACACGACCTGCGCGCACCGCACGGATCGTCGAAGCTTTGAGGCGGACGGTTGCGGAGGCGACCGCGCGGCGGTGAACATCCGGTTTCCTCCCGATGTCAACCATCTTCGCCATCGCCGGTGGACAACGCATCCTGCGTTATTTCATCATGCGCTCTTTGTCAAGGCAACCGCGGCAGTGCGGAGTCCAATCGACGGCGCGCCACGCGCGCGCGCAAGCGAGTTGTCAAGTCGTGGCGTCCGACACGAGAAGGGTTATCTACGATGCGCGAGCGTTTCGTGAGCTGCGTGCGGAAAGGGATGCGCGCACGAAGGGATGGGAAAGGGGACCGCATCGCGGGCCCCTGAAGTACGATCCTCTCGCCGCGACATCGCGACCTGCGCGACACGACACGCGAAGGAGACAAGGAGAGGCGAAACATGATACGGCGCAAGACAGCGGTGGCCGTGCTCGTAGCCGTGATCGTGGGGGCGGCGTTCGTCGCCTACACGTTGCGGCCGAAAGCGACGAGCGCGAGCATCTCCGTGAACGAGCCGAACACGGGCAACCCGGGGACGGGGACCGGCACGACGCCGAGCACCCCGCCGACGCCTCCCGCGAAAGCGAGCCATGGACCGAAGCACTCGATGTGCGTCCACGAGAACGACCACATCCCCGAACAGGCTCGGACCCATGGGGCGAACTGGTACCGGTTCTACGACCGGACCGCGTGCAGCCTCACGGCAATCGCGAACCTCGTGCCCCGTTTCTAGGCACGTCGCGGGACGAAACCCCTTACCCCCTCGCGGGGGATCGTGGCGCGGGGTCGGAGCGGCCCCCGCCGGTCTTTTCCAGGGCACCGAATGTGCGGGCATTTCCGGATCCGCACGACGGTTGATCTCGCACGTGAGATTCCACACGATCGGCCATGAACGTCCTTTGTCAACGTCATCCCTCGCATTCGCCGTCCGATTCGGCGATCGCCACGTGCCCGCGCCGGCGAGTTGTCAACGCGCGCCGTCCGACGCGAAAAGAATTATCTAGAAAGGCCGGTCCTCTCGACGACTGCGTGCGGATGGGATGCGCGCGCAGGAAAGGATGGGACGGGTGACCGCACCGCGGTCACGCGAGATGCCGATCCTTCTCCGCGCCATCAACCGCCATGCGACGCAACGGACAAACGGAGAGGCGAACACATGGCACGGCTGAAACGACTCGTGGGCATCACCCTGGCGGTCGTCATCGCCGCGGCGCTCGTCATCTACGTGCTCCGGCCAACCGCGAGCCCGGGACCGAGCAGCCTGGTGGGAAACGATCCGGGAACGACCACGGGCCACCCGAAGGGCGACCACAACAAACCGCCCGCGGGGGGCCATAGTCAGCCGCCGACGGACGAGGGGACATGTGCCGGCAGCGGCCATGGTCATGGACACGGCCATGGTCACGACGGAGGGGCGTGCGGGACCACGAAGGACCGCGGACGTCACTCCGAAGGCAAGGGGCACACGAAGAGCCACGACAAACACGGCCACCACTCGGACGGAAGCAACGCGAGCCACAAGGACCACAGCCGCCACGGAGGCCACGACTCGAACGGGCACGACAGCGGCAAGGGCGATCATGGCTCGCACGGCGACGACTGAATCCCCTTAGCCCCGACAGGGGCCGATGGCGCGGGGCGTCTGGGGCCCCGCCCGATCTTTCCTACGTTGGAGTCTACCGAGTCTTTCGACGCGCGCTGGACCGCCGGCGACCGGCTCGGGGCGTTCTCGGCCCGGTTTCCTGTTTCCAGATCGGCACGACCCGCTTGACTTCGTCCATCGCCCACGCGCAGGCGGAGAACGCCTCCGCGCGGTGGACGGCGGCGCAGGCGATCGCGACCGAATCGCTGCCGACGGAGACCCGGCCGACCCGGTGCACAATCGACATCGCGATCACGCCGAATTTCGCCTTCGCCACGTCGACGAGATCCGCGAGGGTCCGAATCGCCATGGGCTTGTAGACCTCGTAGTCGAGGGCGTCGACGTCGGGGTCGGCGCGGACGGTCCCGAGGAACATCGCGATCGCGCCCGCGTCGTCGCGTCGGACGCTGTCGATGACGGCCTCCACGTCGATCGGGCTGCGCTGGATCCGAATCATTCGAGGCCTCCACTCACGGGCGGCAGGAGCGCGACTTCGTCCCCGTCCCGCAAGGCGACGTCGGGCTGCGCGTACGCTCGGTTCACCGCGAGAAACATCGTGTCCCGATGGCCTCGCAGTCGAGGGTACGCATCGACGACCGCGTCAACGAGCGCGCCGAGGGTCTCGCCGTCCTTCAGGGTCCAGGCGAGCTGACGCACCCCGACGATCTCGCGGTACGACGCGAAGAGTTTCACCTGCACGCGCATGGCCCGGGTTCGGATGGCCGCGCGAGCGATAAGGGCTTCGCGTCACGACGGGTTGACCTTCGCGAGAATCTCCGCCCGCTTCCTTCGGAGGTCTGCCGCGACCCGTTCCACGTACGCGTCGAGGACTTCGGTCAACTTCTGGCGGGCCGCCTCGGATCGGGCGGACCCGAGGTACCGGAACGCCTGGACCCGCCGACCGCCGCGTTCTTCGTAGTGCCAGAAGTACAGGTAGGGCTTGCCGCGGATCTCCTTCGTCGTTACGCCGCAACCGATCTGCACGGCCCTCCATCGAGTCAACCTTACTTAAGGTTAATTCGGCACGACCGGCCACGGGTCCGGCATGGCCCCCACCCCTTGATTTCCGGTGGAAACCTTCATGGCCCGGCCCCCGGTTTCGAGGACCGTGGACGTCCTCCTCGTCTCGCTCGCGCCGGATGTCCGCGAGATCTCCGCCCTCCTCGCTTCCGCGGGACACCGGATCGTTGAGACAATCGTACAGCGCCGCGACCGCCCGGACACGCGGACGTTCGTGGGGCGCGGGAAACTCGACGAGCTCCGGGCCCGTGTGGATGCCGGCGGAATCGCCGCGGTCGTCTTCAACGGCGAACTCCGGCCGACGATGCATCACCTGCTCGAGCGCGAACTCGGGGTCGAGTGCTACGACCGCTTGCGGGTCCTTCTCGAACTGTTCGCGCAGCGCGCCTCGAGCCGGGAGGGAAAGCTCCAAGTCGAGCTCGCCCTCCTCCAGTACGAGATCCCACTGCTCCGCGAGTGGATCCACGAGGCCGATGTCGGGGAACGGCCCGGCTTCATGGCCGGCGGCGAGCTCCGCGTCGACGCGTACTACGAAACCGTGAAGCGGCGGATCAAGAAGATCCGGGACGAACTCGACGCGATTCGGCGGGAGCGGGCCGTGCGACGGTCCCTTCGGAAGGAACGCGGGTATCACCTCGTCGCCCTCGCCGGGTACGCGAACGCGGGCAAGTCGTCGCTGCTGAACACCCTGACCGATGAACGCGTCCTCGTGGACGACCGCATGTTCTCCACCCTCGCGACGACGACCCGGAGCCTCGTTGGTACGCGGAAGCGGATCTTGCTCACGGACACGATCGGGTTCGTCGACGGCGTGCCGTTCTGGATGGTCGAGGCATTCAACGCAACATTCGAGGAGATCCTCCAGGCGGACCTCGTCCTCCTCCTCGTCGACGTGTCCGACGCGCCCGACGAGATCGGTCGCAAGGTGCGTCTCGCCGCGCGCACGCTGTTCCCGAAAGTCCCTGCGGATTCGATCCTGCCGATTCTCACGAAGGCGGACCGGCTTCCGGATCGCGACATCGAGACGAGGGCCCGGCTCCTCGCGGAATCGGAGTTCCACCGGGCGCCGCTCGCGATCTCGGCGCAAACGGGACGAGGCCTGGACGCGCTCCGCGACGCGATTCAGCGCACGTTCGCCTATCCGACGGAGGTCCACCTCGTCCTGGCCCAGGACGCCGAGGCCGGCGGGAAGCTCCACTGGCTGTACGAGCACACGGAGGTCGTCTCGGCCCTGCACGGCCCGGACCGGATCGAGCTCGTCGTCCGGTGTCGGCCCCGGGACCGGGAAGCGCTCGACCGTTTCGGCCGCGTCCTGTTGACGCGGACCCTCGAGTGAAATCAGCCGCGGATCCGGAACTCCCGTTTCTTCTCGAGGAACCGGTGTTCGTACGCGGACGGTAGGTGGTCGTACGTGAGCTCCTCGATCCGTTTCATATTCTTCACGAAGACTTCCTTGGATGTCGTCGAGATGAGTCGATCGAACTCCCGTTCCTTGCGGATCGTGTCGACGAAGTAGAACCCGCCCGCGAGGACCGCGATGAATCCGAAGAACGCCTCCCAGATGACGTACTGCCCCACCGCCGCATGGATCGACTGGAGCCACGTCGGGCTCTGGGTCGGGATCAGGTACTGGGTGAGGGAGAACACGGTCCCGAGGATCCCGAGCGCGAAGATCAGGGCGCTGAGCTCGTACCGGAGCTCCCGGAACAGGCCCATGGTGGCCGCGGGTGAAGAGGGCAGCCGGGATAAGCTTTGCTCGGAGCGAGGCTTTTCATCCGCCGTTCGCATTGCGGTCCGTCGTGGCGTTGCGGACGGCGCTGTACGCATCGCATCGCGCCGCCGGCGCGCGCTTCTTCGAGTTCGCCGGATGGGAGATGCCGCTCCAATACGCCGGGATCGTCGAGGAACATCTCGCGGTCCGCCGGGCCGTTGGCCTGTTCGACGTGAGCCACATGGGCAAGATTTTCATCGAGGGTCCGACCGCCCACGCGTTCCTGGATCGACTGAGCGCGAACGACCTCCCGGCGATCTCGGGTCGGGCGCGGTACACCCAGCTCCTCCGCGACGACGGCACGATCCTCGACGACGTCATCGTGACGTGCCTCGCGCCGGACCGGTTCTTCCTCGTGTGCAACGCGGGACCTCGGCCCTCGGTCGTGGAGTGGCTCAAGGCGCACGCGGCCCGCGACGTCGCGCTCGCGGACCGGACGACCGAGTTCCTGTGCCTCGCGGTGCAGGGGCCGCGGGCTCCCGAGCTCCTGCAACGCTTCACGTCCGTGGATCTGAGCCACGTCAAGCCGTTCCACGGCGTGTCGATCGACTTCGTGCCGCCGGCCCCGTGGGGGGCCCATCCGCGGGCCGTTCCACCGGAAATCGAGGGGTGGGGGAGACCGGGGTCGCCGGGACCCGCCATCGCCCCGCCGGGGGAGCCCACCGTTTCCGGTGGACGCGCCGCGTTCTTGGCGACCCGCACCGGGTACACGGGAGAGCCGGGCTTCGAGCTGTTCCCCGCCGCGCGCGAGGGCAGCTGGGTGTGGGACGCCCTCCTCAAGTCCGGCGAGGACCTCGGGGCGCGGCCGATCGGGCTCGGCGCGCGGGACACCCTTCGACTGGAAAAGGGCTACCTCCTGTCGGGCCAAGATTTCGACGGACAGCAGACGCCGCTCGAGGTGAACAGCGCGTGGCTCGTGAAATGGGAGCGGCCTTTCATTGGTCGCGAGGCGCTCGTGGCCCAACGGGAACGGGACGACTATCTGCGGCTCGTCGGCGTTCGGATGGAGGACCGCGGAATTCCGCGGCCCGGCTTCCGCGTGGTCTCCCGCGGGTCCGACGTGGGCCACGTCACGAGCGGGACGATGTCGCCGAGCCTGCGCGTGGGGATCGCGCTCGCCTCCGTCGACAAGGGACACGCCACGGAGGGAACGTCCCTCGAGGTCGACATCCGCGGGACCACGCATCCCGCGCGCGTCGTGTCGCTCCCGTTCCTCTGATCCGGACAACAAGGAGTAGTTTCGCGCGGCCGGGCGAGACGTTCATATGGAGCGGCCTCGTGTGGTAACAGATATGGTAACAGCGCGCCGGAGTACTGGTAACATACGTGATTCAGAAACTAATATACCCGCCCACCCCTTTGGTCGCGCTCACCCCCAGGGATGGCTTCACCGCCTGTATTGTACGGCGCACGCCATCTGACCGGGAGAGGGTCGTTCCATGGAACAAGTCAAGATTGCTGATTCGAAGTTCATCGAAATCGTCGCGGACGAACCGGATCCGAAGCTGACGGACAACGCGTTGCGCGTCCTTCAGAAGCGATATCTCAAGAAAGACGACAAGGGCCGCGTCATCGAGACGCCGAAGGAGCTCTTCGCCCGCGTGGCCTGGAACCTTGCGCAGGCGGAGCGGAATTACGGGGCGAGCGAGGCCCAGGTCGAAGAGACCGCACGGCGGTTCTACCGGATCATCGCGAACCTGGAGTTCCTGCCGAACAGCCCGACGCTCATGAACGCGGGGTTGGATTTGCAGCAGCTCTCAGCCTGTTTTGTCCTGCCAGTCGACGACAGCTTGATAGGAATTTTCGAGGCGCTGAAGCATCAGGCTCTGATCCACCAGTCAGGCGGGGGCACTGGGATGAGCTTCTCGCGGCTCCGACCTAAGGGCGACTTCGTGAAATCCACCATGGGCGTCGCCTCCGGCCCCGTCTCTTTCATGAAAATCTTCGACGCGGCCACTCAGACGGTGAAGCAGGGAGGATGCATCTCCGTCGATAGCCTCCTCCGAACATCAGAGGGACTCAAGCCTCTCGGACGACTTCTGAACTGCCCCCCTCTCGGGGAGAACTTCACTCGCGATCGGATTTTCGATGGAACGGGGTTTTCGCACGCTCTCGTCGCCCAGGACAATGGCCCATCGGAAATCTTCTCCATCGAGACGGAACTTGGTCTCCGGATCGGCGCGACGTATAACCACGCATTTGCCGTCGTCGACGAGAGCGGTGCGATCGTATGGCGGGAGGCACAAGACCTTCGAGTGGGCGACTGGCTTGTTATCGTAAGGGGAGGGCACCTCGGGTTCGACCGGTCCCTGCCTCCTCTCGGCTCCCAGCATCCGAACGCGACCCGGATTCGCGTCCCTCTGGAGATGAACGACGCCCTCGCGGAGCTCCTTGGGCTGTACATGGCGGATGGGTGCACGAGTACGGGTGGACGCTTCATCATCACCGTCGGCACTGTGGACATCGAGGTGATGGATCGCATTCGGTTCCTCATGGAGAGGAACTTCGGACTCGCTCCGAACCAGATCAAGGAAGGCGAGGGAGGCGGCTATTTCGATATCCAGTTTCAGTCCCGCGATCTCGTGCGATGGATGGAACGGTTGGGCTGGGTGAAGGGATATTCCCCGAACGCTTTCATCCCGAGCGAAGTCCTAGGTGGATCGGGCGACACTGCCCGCGCCTTCCTCCGAGGCCTGTTCGAGGGGGACGGCCACATTCACTCCGGAAGTGGGTATCCGAGTTTCTCGACCACGTCGGAGCGTCTCGCGATTGAAGCCCAACAACTCCTCCTATCTTTGGGGGTGGTCGCCCGACGGGGAAGGATCGCACGTCGCCAAAACGCTCTCGGTCATCGTACGGTGCACACGCTCACGATCGTCGACGAGGATAGCGTCCGGACATTCGCGGAGGAAATCGGGTTCGTCTCAGACCGCAAGCAAGAGCACCTGGAACTCGGTCCGAGACCGAAGGTCAACACCTCCGACATCATACCAAACCAGGGAGCAGTCCTGCGGTCTTTGTACTCCTACGTTGGGCGAGGAAGCGGGCCCGGCCGTTCTCGACGCGGCGCGAACCGCACGCTGTACCGGGCTCTCATGCACTACATCAGCGAGCAGCACCCGCGCGCGCTCCCCCGGAAGCGCCTGCTAGCGTTGATGGAAAGGTTCCCTCTGATAGCGGCAAGCGACCGTCTCCGACAAATGGTGGATTCCTCGCGGGTGTATACTCGGGTGATCAACATTTGGCGGGATCACACGCCGACTGCGGACCTAGAGGTCCCCGGTCCCGCCAGTTTCGTCGCGAACGGGATTCTCGTTCACAACAAGAGGCGGGGTGCCAACATGGGTATCCTCCGCGTTGATCATCCCGATATCCTCGAGTTCATCACATGCAAAGACAAGACGACCGAGGTTACGAACTTCAACATCTCCGTCGCGATCACCGACAAATTCATGGAGGCGATGAAAGCCGGAACGAAATACGACTTGGTGAACCCGAGGAACCATGAGGTCGTGGGGCAACTCGATGCGCGCGAAGTCCTGGACAAGATTGCGTTCCAGGCTTGGAAGAACGGCGAACCAGGACTCTTCTTCATCGACGAGAACAACCGCCGCCAGCCGACGCCAAATGTCGGAGACATGGAGGCGACGAATCCGTGTGTGACGGGCGACACCCTCGTGTCGACGGGGCTCGGACTGATTCCAATCGAAGTGATCGCGGACCGATATCCGAATGGCGGTATTTCTCTCGTCACGGATCGCCGAGTGCCTGCTGAGGTCGTCACGGAGTCGAACGGCATGTTGCTCGCGAGTCGCGATGAAGCGGAGCGAGGGACACGGCTCGGGCCCATGGTGGCGGCGTGGCGAACCGGCGTGAAACCGGTGTGGAAGGTGGCGACGAAATCAGGATTCGAACTCACTGCGACTGCGGATCACAAGGTCCTGACGACAGCCGGTTGGGTTTCCATCGAGGACTTGGTGCCGGGCGTGCATAAGCTCTTGATTCAATCCGGGGAAGGAAGGTTTCCTGAACATCGGGAACTCCCGTTCAAGCCCTCCAATGTTTACATCGGAGAAAACGGGAAGACGACGGTGCTCAATCTTCCGACCGAGTGGTCTCGCGAACTTGGTCTCGTCTTGGGGTGGCTTGTCGGCGACGGCTGGCTCCGATCGGGCGACAAGAATTGCCGTGTTGGGTTCACCTTCGCAAAGAGCGACGCGCCCGTGTTCGCGACTCTTCGGCCGATCCTCAATCGTTGGTACGGGCGCAACATTCGCGGGGTCAAGATGGCAAACGGAGTTTACCACCTCTCGTATCACTCACGGTTCTTCGTCGACTTCTTCGAGAAACTCGGGGTGAGGCCCGTGGACTCCGCAGAGAAGGAGGTCCCACGATTCTTGTTTACCGCACCGCGTGCAGCCGTCGTCGGGTTCTTGCAAGGCTTGTTTACGGCGGACGGAACGATAAGGGATCATCGCAATTGCAACAGCTCTGGAATCGCGCTGACATCGAAAAGCCGCAAGCTACTCCAGGGCGTGCAACTGCTTCTCCTGAATCTCGGAATCCGGTCTCGGGTTCTAAACCGAAGCCGTGCTCCGCGGATGGCTTTGTTCACGTATGTGACAAAAGCTGGAGAGCGTCGGGCATACGGCTCCGATGGCGTGCTATACGAGCTTTTCATTTTCGGCGAGTCAAGGCATCGTTTCGAGTGCGAGGTAGGTTTTCTCGATGAAAAACAGGCCGAACTCTCCCACGTCCGGTATCCTCGTTTCTATCAGACAAAATTCGAGGATCCTTTGAAGACCAAAGAGCAAGTTGGAGATCGCGAAGTGTTTGATCTGACCGAAGCTGCTTCTCATTCCATGGTCTGCAATGGTATTGTTGTTCGACAGTGCGGCGAACAACCGCTCTTGCCGTACGAGTCCTGCAACCTCGGTTCCATTGATCTCGCGCGTCACATGAAGCGCAGCGCCGCGGGTCGCTGGGACGTCGACTGGAAGAGACTCGAAGGAACGATTCGTGCCACGGTCCGCATGCTCGACGACGTCATCGACATGAACGCGTATCCGGTCAAGGAAATCGAGGAGATGACGCGAGCCACCCGCAAGATTGGCCTCGGTGTCATGGGCTTCGCCCGCATGCTCTTCATGCTCGAGGTCCCGTACGACTCCAAGGAGGGGGTCGAATGGGGCCGCAAGATTATGAGATTTATCCAGGAAACCGGATATAATGAGAGCGCAAAGCTCGCGGAGGAGCGCGGAGTCTATCCCGCTTGGGAGGGCAGCCGTCACCAAGAGAAGGGCCTGCATGTCCGCAATTCCTACGTCACGACCGTCGCGCCCACCGGCACGCTCTCGATGATTGCCGACACATCCGGCGGCTGCGAGCCGGAGTTCAGCCTGATCTGGTACAAACGCGTCATGGACGGCGAAGAGCTCCCGTACTTCCTCGACTACTTCGAGGAGGTCGCGAAACGTGAAGGCTTCTGGCGGGACGACCTGGTGCAGAAGATCCTCGACAACCACGGATCGCCGCGGGGACTGAAGGACGTCCCCGAGAAATGGCAGCGCGTCTTCGCCACGGCGCACGATGTCGCACCCGAGTGGCACGTTCGCATGCAGGCGGCGTTCCAAGACTGGTGCGACGCCGCGGTGTCGAAAACGATCAACCTGCCGCGGGAGGCGACCGTGGAGGACGTGAAGAAAGCGTACCTCCTGGCCCATGACCTGCACTGCAAAGGCATCACCGTGTACCGCGACGGCTCCCGCGAGGACCAAGTCCTGAACATCGGCGTTGCGGAGGCGGAGAAGCCGAAGCAGGTCCGCGTCGAAGTTCCGTCGGAGCCCGCGGCCCTGCGGCCCCGCGCCCGCCCGGACGTGATCACGGGCCGCACCCAGAAGATCCTCACGGGATACGGCGCCCTCTACGTCACCGTCAACGAGGACGAGAAAGGTCTCTTCGAGGTCTTCGCGCAGATCGGCCGCGGCGGCGGCTACACGGCGTCCTTCACGGAAGGGATCGCCCGGCTCGTGTCGCTGTGCCTCCGGTCCGGCGTGCCGGTCGATGAGATCATCGACCAGCTCGAGGGCATCCGGAGCCCGCGGATCGCGGTCGACCATGGAGAGCGCGTCTACTCGATCCCCGACGCGATCGCGAAGGCGATCAAGCGACACATCGGGATGCAGAAGACCGGCGTCCAGCCGCCCGTCGAGACGTTCGACGAGCTCGGGGGCGCCGTGGAGACGGACATCGAATTGGAGAAGGAGTCCCGCGACGCCGCGGAGCTCCTGAGGAAAGGCCTGAATCCCGAGTGTCCGGAGTGCGGCAAGCCCCTCGTCTTCGAGGAAGGCTGCGTGAAGTGCCACGCGTGCGGGTACTCGGAGTGCTGAGCGAGCCCCGTCGAAAGGCCCAAGTCCCACAGAGCTCTCGGGTGGCCCGATGGCCCGCGTCCTGTTCGTCGCCCCGATGGACGCGGAGCGCCGCGAGGTCGTGACGCGGAAGGCCTCGGGGGCGTTCGAGCCCGTCGTCCTGGAGGATC